>WRJU01000090.1 GCA_009778425.1 Pseudomonadota bacterium | reverse complement strand
ATGAGCGATATTCTTCCCGACGAAGCCGAAATCTGGGAGAACTTCGAAGACATCGTCCGTGATTGGCTCAAGGGCTATGGCTATCGCCCGATCCGTATGCCCATCGTGGAGCCGGAGGCGCTTTTTCACCGCGCGATTGGCGAAGTGACCGACATCGTCGAAAAAGAAATGTACGCATTTGAAGATGCGTTGAATGGCGAAAGGCTGGCTCTGCGCCCGGAAGGGACGGCGGGTTGTGTGCGCGCGGCGATTCAGCACAGCCTCGTGGCTTCCGGCGGGCCGCAGCGCCTTTACTATCAGGGGCCGATGTTTCGCCACGAGCGCCCGCAGAAAGGGCGTTACCGGCAGTTTCACCAGGTCGGCGTGGAGGCGCTCGGTTTTGCCGGGCCGGACATCGACGCCGAACTCATCATCATGTGCGCCCGCCTGTGGGGGCAACTCGGTCTTACCGATCTCAGCCTCGAACTCAATTCACTGGGCTCAGTGGAGGAACGCGCCAGCCACCGTGCGGCACTCATCGCTTATCTCGAATCGAGGCGGGACAATCTGGACGAAGACGCCCAACGCCGCCTGCATTCCAATCCGCTACGCATTCTCGATACCAAGAATCCGGCCATGCAGGAGATTGTCGAGGCCGCGCCGAAACTGTTTGATCATCTCGGCGAGGAATCGCGGGCGCATTTTGAGGCGGTGCAGGCTTTATTGGACGACGCGGGGATTGCCTTCCGCATCAACCATCGTCTCGTGCGCGGCCTCGATTACTACAACCGTACCGTGTTTGAATGGGTGAGCGACCAACTTGGCGCGCAAGGCACGGTGTGCGCCGGAGGCCGTTACGACGCTTTGGTGGGCCAACTGGGCGGCAAGCCGATGCCTGCGGCGGGTTTCGCCATGGGGATGGAACGGTTGATTGCACTCTGGCGGGAAAGCGGCGAGGCCGAATATGCGGTTGAGCGGCCGATTCCCGATGTCTACATGGTGCACCAGGGCGAGGGCGCGCAACGTCTGGCCTTCCGCGCGGCTGAAACCTTGCGCGATGTCGGGTTTGACGTGTTGCTGCATTGTGGCGGTGGAAGTTTCAAGTCGCAGATGAAAAAGGCCGATGCCAGCGGCGCGTTGCTGGCGCTGGTCGTTGGCGAGGATGAGGCTGCTGCGGGCGAAGTCGGGATCAAGCCGCTGCGTGGCGGCGGCGAGCAGCATCGTGTTTCGTTCCAGGCCTTGCCGGAAGCGGTGGCGGACGCGATTTACGGAACTGAAATGCAACTGGATGACGAGCCCGGACAAGGAGCTGAAAATGGCGGTATATGACCTCGAAGAGCAGGAACAAATTGCCCAACTCAAAGCGTGGTGGGCACAGTATGGCAATATGATCGTGACGGTACTCCTGGTGCTGGCGCTTGGTTTTGTCGGCTGGCAGGGGTGGAACAGGTACAAGGACGCAGGCGCTGCCGAGGCGAGCGCGCTGTTTTTCAGTCTGCAGCAGGCTGCGGCCACTGACAACGCGGCGCAGGTGCGCGAGATTGCCGGTGAAATGATCAGCAAGTACGGCAGCACGGTTCAGGCTCAGTTGGGCGCGCTCTTGTCGGCGGGTATTCAATTCCAGAAAAACGACCTCGATAACGCACGCCCCCATCTCGAATGGGCGGCGGATAAAGGCAAGGATGCCGTCCTGCGCGACCTCGCGCGCCTGAGGCTGGCGGCAGTGTTGCTGCAACAGGGGGCAGCCGACGAGGCGCTTGCCCGCTTGCAGCCTGTGCCGGAAGGTTCCCTGCGCGCCCGTTTTGAAGATTTGCGCGGTGACGTGCTTGCCTCCCAGGGCAAGGCCGCCGAAGCGCGTACCGCCTGGAAGGCTGCTGCCGGGGCATCCGGCAATGCGGCCATTGACGCCAATCTGCGTAACGCGATCCGCATCAAACTCGAATCGCTGGAAGGCTGAACGATGAGACGTATCCCGCTGCATGTTTTTTTCCCGACCCTCATCCTGGCGTTGTTGTCCGGATGTTCTTCCACTCCCGGTCCGGCTGAACTGACCCAATTCAATCCGTCTGCTGAAATGCGCGAGCTTTGGAGCGTTTCGGTCGGCAGCGCAAAAAACTACGTATTCCAGCCTGCGGTGGTCGATGAAAGCGTTTATGCCGCAGGAAACAGGGGCGAAGTCGTCCGCATCGACGGCGGCAGGAAAAAATGGACAACCGATACAAAGTCCAGGCTTAGCGCGGGTGTCGGCAGCGACGGCAAGGTGGTCGTGGTGGCGAACGAAAAGGGAGAGGTGATTGCCCTCGATAGCGAAACAGGCAGTGAGCGCTGGCGCGTAAATGTCGGCGCGGAAATCCTGGCTCCTCCTGCCGTGGGTGGCGGAGTCGTAGTGCTGCGGGCTTCCGACCATCGCCTGCTCGGGCTTGAAACCAAGAATGGTCAGCAACGCTGGCTTTACCAGCGCAATATGCCCCCGCTGGCCCTGCGCAGCCATACCGGCGCGCTCATCGTGGATGACCAGGTCGCGCTCGTCGGTTTCCCCGGCGGCAAGCTGGTTGCGGTGAGTCTGGAAAATGGCGGCAGTCTTTGGGAACTCAGCGTATCCAGGCCGCGCGGCGCAAACGAACTCGAACGGGTGTCCGATGTAGCCGGCGTCCCGGTGATCGGTCGCAGCGAAGTCTGCGCCGTGACCTATCAGGGCAGGGCGGCCTGTTTCGACGCCACGAATGGAAACACCCTATGGACGCGCGATTTTTCGTCCTACGTCGGCATGGATAGGGATACCCGTTTTGCGGTGCTCGTCGATGAGCGCGATTCCGTTCAGGCGCTCGATGTCTATAGCGGCATTACGGCCTGGCGGCAGGACGCGATGCCCAGGCGCAGGCTGACGCGCCCCCGGATCATCGGCGATTACGTGGTGGTTGGCGATGGCGAAGGCTACGTGCATATGCTCATGCGCGAAGACGGCGTTTTTGCCGCCCGCGCCCGCGCAGACCGGAGCGCGATTCTTGCCGACCCGCAACCCTTGGGCAATGGATTCGTCGTGCAGTCGCTTGACGGGGATGTCGTAGCGTATGAACTGCGGCGTTAAAAACGTGCTGACCTCTCTCCTGTGAAACCCACCATCGTACTGGTTGGCCGGCCCAATGTCGGCAAATCGACCCTGTTCAATCGCCTGACCCGCAGCCGCGACGCCCTCGTGGCCGACCTGCCGGGCCTGACGCGCGACCGCCACTACGGCGTTGGCCGGATGGGCGAGCGCGATTATCTGGTCGTAGACACCGCCGGGTTCGATCCCGTGGCGAAAGACGGCGTCATGTTCGAGATGGCGCGGCAGGCCGAGCAGGCTATCGCCGAGGCGGACGCGCTGCTCTTTCTCGTCGATGGCCGCGCCGGGTGCACGCCCCACGACGAACAGATTGCCAGCTACCTGCGCCGCGCCAATCGCCCCGTCCACCTCGTCGTCAACAAGGCGGAAGGGCTGGATCGGACGCTGGCAAGCGCCGATTTTCACGCCTTGGGGCTGGGCGAGCCTCTGCCGGTTTCGGCGGCGCATGGCGATGGCGTGCGTCAACTCATCGACATCGTACTGGCACCTTTCGGTCAGGACGAGGAAGAGGAAGAAACCGAAGAGGGCGGCCCGAAGGTGGCGATTGTCGGGCGTCCCAACGTCGGCAAATCGACCCTGGTCAATGCCTTGCTCGGTGAAGACCGGGTGATTGCTTTCGATGCTCCCGGCACGACCCGCGACGCCATCGCGATTCCGTTCGAGCGCGACGGACGCCAATATACGTTGATCGACACTGCCGGGCTGCGACGCCGGGGCAAGGTTTTCGAGACGGTCGAAAAATTTTCCGTCATCAAGACTTTGCAAGCCATCGAAAGCGCCAATGTCGCCGTGCTCGTGCTCGATGCCGCGCAGGACATTTCGGATCAGGACGCGCGCGTTGCCGGGTTCGTGCTCGAAACCGGGCGTGCGCTGGTCGTGGCCGTCAACAAGTGGGACGCGGTCGACAGTTACCGTCGCGAACGTCTCAAGGAAGACATGGCGCGTAAACTGGGGTTTTTGTCGTTCGCGCGCTTCCACTTCATCTCCGCGCTCAAGGCCAACGGGCTGGGCGCGCTCCTGAAATCGGTGAATGCCGCCTACGGGGCGGCGATGTCCAAACTCTCCACGCCCCGGCTCACCCGTGCCCTGCAAACCGCCCTGGCCCGACAAGCGCCGCCGCGCGCCGGAGTCGTGCGCCCGAAACTGCGTTACGCGCACCAGGGCGGCATGAACCCTCCGATCATCGTGATTCACGGAACTTCGCTGGAAAGCGTGCCGGA
>WRJU01000089.1 GCA_009778425.1 Pseudomonadota bacterium | reverse complement strand
TCACCCAATGGTGAATCTATTCCCACCAGGATGGCCGCTGGCAACGCGGGGTTGTTGTCGAAGAGGGAAATGAGGCGGTCAGCCAGATTTCCGGAACCCGGCAGGGGGATACACTCGGGTTGGGGGGGCAGATTCTCGACGCCAGTCATCGTCATGGCATGTTGCATGGCTTGCTGGATCAGTTTCAGTTGCGCCGCGCTTTCTTCGGCATCACGCCGCCCGGACAAGACATAGACTGGTAGCCACGCCAGCGCCTCACACTGCGACAATGCCTTGGAAAACACCTGTTGCAGCAAGGAAAGAAGGACGGCCTCGCCTCCGATCTCCTGCGTAACCTTCAGGGGGTGTTCCTGCCACACGCTCCGGCATTCGAGATGGGCGTGTAGTCGCGCCAACTCCGTCAAGTGCGAAGCATAAGCGGCGTCTTGCGTGGCTTTCTTCCCGGCAGTCTCCCGTTCATCGGCAAGCCTTTTTACTCGCGCCTTGCGCCAGCCCCATGCTCGCTTGCCCGCCCACAATGCCGATATAGCCAAAATCGGAGGGCCAACATGTACCAGTACGATCGAAGGCAACGAACCTTGCAACCACTCGACGGGCAATGCCAGCCATAGGGCCGCCCACCACAATGCACAAAACAGGGCGAGGAGAAAAAGGGACAGGAGCATGCTTGAGAGCAAGCCCGCGCGGCGCTGTTCAGAACTTCCGGTTTCTTTTGCAGGTTTCATCCTTTCTTCGCATCCGTCTCCGGCAATTCCCCCACCCATTCCCAATGCCCTGGCCCCTGATGAGAGAAGACGGACTTCACGCCCTTGAGCCGGTTGAGCCAGCCCGTGGCCGGTTTGAAGAAGTACGCTGTGGGCATGAACCGCCCTTCGTGATAAGTCACCACCTTGCCGTCTTCCACGCACCGCCACATCCCCGTCCGGGTGCACGGCTCGCCGGTGGCCAGCCGCAGCGGGGACGCCTGCGGGGCTTGGGCTTCAGGTTTCGGGGCGGGGGGGGAAGATTCCGGCTTAGCCTTTCCGTCTGATGGGTTCTCCGTCACAGGCCGAATGCGGATCGTCTTCACGATGGCCTCATAGAGTGCCCGAATCTGAGAAGTCGTCAGGGAAGAACCCCCCGCATGTTGTTCCCCTGTCGTGATTTCCAGTTGGACGCACGGCTTGAGCGGGTCGCTGAGTTCTCCCAGAGTTTCCCATGTAAAAACGTAGTCAATCCCGGTTCCATCCCTGGATGGCGCGGAAACAAGCAGTTCCTCCCCGTCAATGCCGTTAATCTCCCGTTTCTTCCGGCTTATCACGGTGACTTTTTTTCCTGGCAGGAGCGAATCTAGCGCACCGGGCGAGGCCCTTTCCAGAAGAGATTTTTCTTTTACATGATATGTGACGCTCTCTATTCTGACCCAGACATCCGGGTAGTCCTTCAGCTTGAAGGCAAGATTGGATTCCTCGTTCTGTGAGGTTTTTCCGTCATCCGCCACAAAGCCGTCCACGAAGCAGAAGCCCGGTTCTTTCGGAATTTCGGAGTCGGGGCGGTAACGGACGGAATTCAGGATTTTGCGGTAGTCTGATACGATTTCATCCATACGGTTTTCATCATATGACCCCTCAGAAAGGTAAAAGAAATACCCTCCCCCCGGAATGCCTCTTGGATTCAATGTAAACGCGTCTACTCCATAAGACATTTCCCCGAACAAGTCGACCCTTCTTATAATAATTTGCTTGTAACTATCTTCAGGGTATTCACTTTTAACGTATTCATACCGATCTTCTTTATTTTTCAATTTTTCCAACGTCTCCTTTAGCAATTCGCGGTATGTTGGCACCCCGAATCCAGTATTGATTTTTCCGAGCAAAAAACTGTTTCCATTGGCCTCCAATACGGCTTTAGCCGGGATGTCCACCTGATAACGGCCAAAGCAGTACGTCTTCATCGGTTCAAACATTGCAAGCTCCGAGGGGGATAAGGCTGGCACAGGCACAGGGCGCAGGGCAAACACCGCCAAACCTGCCACAATCAACGCTGCCAGAAGAAGAAGGGCTTTTTTTCGCACGAACGTTTTTCCTTCAGCAAAACGGTGTGGGCGGGGGTGCATTTTGCACCAACCGGGCGATGAAATAGATTGCTGCCTGATAGGCGAACGGGTCGTTGTAGGCTGTTTGATGATCGAACCCGGCCATTGCGAACGCTTCTTTGGGCGGCGGGTTCAGCCTTTCAAGCACCTTGCCGGAGTCCTCCGGAACTGTGGCGTCCCCGCGCTGGTTGCACTGGTCAGACAACACGGCGTTGAATAACTTTTGGTCATGATATTCCATCCCCGCCGCCTTGGTCTTCTGCTTGGACACAAAACGCAGCCGCACCTTGCCGCTCGTGTAGGACGGGACGCCGCCCAACGGGTCTTCGGCAACCTTCGCGTTCTTGATCTCGTCAATGGAATCCGTGAACTTGCGTACCCCTTCCGGGATTATCCACTCGACATGTCCGAAGGAACGGTGTTTGTTGTTGTCGATACCGTAGAAACCGTAGGTTTCAGGATGCGCGTAGAGGCCGAGTTTGTCGTGAAAAACTTTAGCTATATCCACAGCATTTTTATATTCCTTTGCTGGATTTTTATTATTCCTCCGAATCGTCCCCGCCGGGTCGATGTACTCGGGGTTAACCATCCCCCACCAGCAATCGTCCGTGGTCTTGGCGTAGATCTCCGTATAGGGGTCGCTCTTGGGCAAGGTAAAGAGCACTTCCTTCTTCTCGTTGTCGAGGCGACAGCGCAGCCAGTTCATCGGGTAATGCTTGGTTGGGGCCAACTCAAACGGCCCCGGCGCGCGGGCAAGCTGCGCCGTCATTTCGGCCTCGCTCGACCCCATGATGACGGAAACGACCGTGCCTTCAACGCCACTGCCCTCCTGCCCGGCCCGCATGCGACGGTAAAGCACCGGCGCGCCCATCACCGGCTGAACGCCGTGCACCACGCCCAATATCTTGCTGGCATCTATCTGTGCGGCACGGCGTGCCACCAGCCCTCCCATTGAGTGCGTCACGAGGATGACCTTGCCTGCGCATTTGAAATAACTGCTTTTGTTGTAATGGGCAAAGATCTCATCAATGCGCTTCTGTAACCCCTTGGCCGATTCTTCGTTGCTCTGGAGCCAGTTGTAGCCATAGGCATATACCGGGTAGTAGTAGCTGTCCAGATGCTTGACCTGCTCGACCGTCAGGGCAGGTGCCTTCTTGTTCCAGAAGATCATCGCGTTTTCCGCAAGCGTTTCATAATTGGGCGGCATCGGGATGCTGATCCTGTATGATGGCGGCGCTTTCGGCCCGCCCTCCAGGTGCTTCATCAGGCCGATCTCCGGCAGCATGAAATTGCCATCATCCACCGAGCGGCCCGGCAAGGTGTACTGGTCGTTCAGGCTCACCTCCAGACGGCACAGAAGGTCAAGGTAGCTGCCTGCATGAACCCCGCCCCAACCACGACGCTTGGCTTCTTCCGTCGTCAGCCAGTACACGTTGTCCGGCACGGAGAACTCACAGTCCGGGTTGACTTCCGTGTTGGCCGGATCAAAGAGTATCTGCCGTTTTCTGTTTGATCGAAATGTTGAGCCGAACGCTGCTGAAAGACCTCCCCCCGCGCTGTTCGGAGGAGCCCAGGTATCTTTTTTCGAGCCTTTTACCCGCAGGTTCGACCCCGCAATCCCCGGCACAAAGATGACCGGGATCACGTCATGCGGCGGCAGTACGCCGAGCGCGTTTTGCTTGAAACATTCCGGGCTTTTGACGGACTCGTAGGCCGGGTTGCCGTTTTTGTCGAAACGCAACTTGACGCGGCGTGTCGCGGAAGGAAGGACGTACTGATCCATATTCAATTCCTTTTTACGATCATCGACAGTGTTTCAACCAGTTTGCCGCTCAGGCTGGAGGTTGCGCCGCTGCCATCCGTGCCACCGCTGCCCTGCGCCTGCCCTTGTGCGTCCTTGATTTCATATGGGACGGACTCCAGCGCCTTGCCCGAACGGCCCGCCAGCGCGAAGGTTTCAATTGTCTTGGCCGCACTCGCGGGCATGCCCGGAGGACTTGCTGCGGCGCTGGCCGGGCCTGTCATGCTGTGATTGCCCGCATGTTGAGTGTGTGATGCCGTGGTGCGCGAGACGATGCCGTTTTCGTACACCACCTCGCCGTTCTGCCCCCGGATCGTCACCTTCGGCGCTTCCATCAGGATTTCTTC
>WRJU01000088.1 GCA_009778425.1 Pseudomonadota bacterium | reverse complement strand
CCGCTGATTCGCGTGGAAAGCGGGATCGAAGCCCCGGCGCAGACAGAATCACCGGCGGATTCCGCGAAGCAGGGCGCGGCTCCCACACCGACGCCCGCACCCGTTGCGGCGGCTTCCCTCTCCTCAACAGAAGAAAAAGACGCCTCCCTTCCTCCCGGCGGCAAAGTCCACTCCTCCCCCTCGGTACGCGCCTATGCCCGCGAACTGGGAGCCGACCTTTCCAGGGTGACGCCCAGCGGGCTGAATGGGCGGATTCTCAAGGAAGACGTCACCGCCTGGGTGAAAGGCACCCTGACCGCCCCCGGCGCGGCTACCGCATCCTTCGGCGGCGGTCTCGACCTCCTGCCCTGGCCGAAGGTCGACTTCTCCAAATTCGGCGAGATTGAAGCCCGCCCCCTGTCGCGCATCCAGAAAATTTCCGGCCAGAACCTCGCCCGCAACTGGGTGATGATTCCCGCCGTGACTTACCACGAAGACGCCGACATCACCGAACTCGAAGCCTTTCGCATCCAGGTCAACAAGGAAAACGAAAAAACAGGCGAAGCCAAACTCACAATGCTCGCCTTTCTCATCAAGGCCAGCATTTGCGCGCTGCAAAAATTCCCCACATTTAACAGTTCGCTCGACGGCGACAATCTCGTCCTGAAAAAATACTTCCATATAGGATTCGCCGCCGACACGCCGAACGGGCTTATGGTTCCGGTCATCAAGAACGCCGACCGGAAAGGCATTTTTGAAATCGCCAAAGAGACCGGCGAACTTGCCCGCCAAGCCCGTGAAGGCACACTGAAACCCGGCGACATGCAGGGCGCGAGCTTCACCATCTCCAGCCTGGGCGGCATTGGCGGCACGTACTTCGCGCCCATCATCAACGCGCCGGAAGTCGCCATCCTCGGCGTCAACAAATCGGCGCTCAAACCCGTATGGGACGGCAAAGCATTTCAGCCAAGGCTGACGCTGCCCCTGTCGCTTACCGCCGACCACCGCGTGATCGACGGCGCACTGGCAACACGCTTCAACGTCTACCTCACGCAACTACTGACGGATTTTCGGAGGGTGACGTTGTAGGGCTTTTTGAGTCACCCCTGCCTGAAAGGCAGGGGATTCCTCGATACGGTCTTGGGGAGCCTTCGGCTCCCCGTTACGCTTTGTCTCGCTTGACTCCGCCATAAATGGCGAAGATTGCGCGAGACACGTGTTCAGAGGGAACTATCCGCTTAACTTCTGAAGCGTCTCCCTGCGCTCAATTCTTTGCATCAGTTCTGCCCGCTCTTCTTCACTGAGTTGGTAAAACCACTGTAGCAGCTTTGCCTCATCATCCTCGACGGCATAGAAATAGGCCGCAGGTAGCCCAAGCTCGCTGGCGATGCGCTCGACGGTAGCCGGATCCGGCACACGTGTTCCCTGTTCGTAGCGATTCATCCGTGTACTTGCGGAGGCCGGGTCAATTCCGACTTGTATCCCCAGCCGTTCCTGGGAAAACCCTGTAAGAAGCCGCGCCTCCCGAAGTCTCTTCGACAACGTCGACATAGTCTTTCTTTGAACACTTGAAAGACCAGATCGTTACGGGTTACCCTTGTTAAAATACTACCGAATTGGTAGTATTTTATAAACAGGGGGAATCATGAAGGCAGTAATTTACGTAGCCGCTTTTTTTACTGTACTTGGATTCGCTCCGTTCCCAGCTTTTGCGTGTTCTCCGGTGGAGGAAATACACGTCATTGATGTTGGGAATGGTCAGTCACCAAACGGGAAAACTTCTGAGGTTTACAAGACCGAATTTCACCGTATGCCGTTCGTTGTTCCTGTAAAGGAATAATTTCCTAACAAAAGAGGAGAACCCAAATGCACTCTATCGTTCAAAAGACGCTCGGTGGATTATCCAAAGCGTACTATTTTCGACAATTGATTTTTGGTTTAGTTATGTTTGGTCTGGTTCTATACCTGACGATGGGTCAAGGAGAAGGCAGTCCATTCTCCTTTATTCCCTTTCTTACAATTAGCACTTTGCTCTATCCATACTCTCGTTTCGTCTACGAGAGCATAGTAGATTTTATCATAGGAGATAATATATTCATTGGCAACGCAATAGTCATGCTAATTACAAAGTTTATCACAATGTTTCTGTGCTGGGGTTTCGCAATATTCATCGCTCCCATAGGGCTTTTGTATCTCTACTTTTATCACAGTAGGCAGGAGCGAGAAGAACAAAGCGAAACGTAAAATATACTGCTTTGCCAGAATAAAACTTGTGCCATCGTCCCGGTTGGCAACCCCGCGTTTATTTTGGATCGCCCGGTTGTTCCAGCAAACGTAGATACAAGCCCGGATAAGCCCCTCTCCCCTCGTGGGAGAGGGGCTTGGGGAGAAGGGGAGGACGTTTTTGGTAGGTCGAGACTTGCCCTCTCCCTAGCATCCCCCTCTCCCGCCCCTACGGGGCATCCTCTCCCACAAGGGGAGAGGAAAAGCACAGGAATAAATCAGCGTCTCCCTAATTCAACCAGTTTTCGATGAAAAGGCCGGGATAGCTGGAAAAATCCCGCTCGTTGTTGGTCACGAGCGTAGCGCCCGCTGAGACGCAATGTGCGGCAATCAGTTTATCCAGATGATCCGCTTTTCTTTCCCGTGTTGCGTACCGTATCGGGCCGTAGGCGCGAGCGGCGTTGATGTCGAAAGGCAGCACTTCGATCACTTCCGCGAGCGTATCGAGTATTTGGCGTTCACGCTCAGGTGCGGCGCAAACGGAAAGGCCGTATTCCAACTCAGCAAAGGTGATTGACGACATGACGACGTCTCCGGCGTTGCATTGGGCAAAACGCGCTGCCACGTTCGCGGGCTGCTTTTTCATCAGATAGATGCACATGTTGGTGTCGAGCATGTAACGGGGCATTAAAACGTCTCCCGTTCATGTTGTTCCTGCTCGCCCCGGTTTTCCAGTGCTGCCACGAAATCCGGCGAAAAGCGGGCGAAAATGTTAAGTACGCCCGCGAGTGAACGCCGTGGCGGACGGATACGCAATTCGTCCCCAATGCGCTCGATTTCCAATGTCATGCCTGTTTGTGGATATGCCAGTTCGGCTGGAATGCGTACCGCCTGCGAATTACCGTTGCGGAAAACCTTGGTGGTGAGCATGACGGTATCCTCTCTCGATGGGGTTTCCGTGAGCTTACCGCACTGACGGCAGAATGTACATCTACGGATGTACATTGATGCTGAAAAACATCATTTCAAACCGCCCGGACAACTGAAAAATTTCCCCATCTGCAACAACCCCCGTTGTTATCGCTTGACGTTTAACGCATAGCATTATATATTTTTTCTGCCATGATCCAATCGTTCAAGTGCTCGATCACGCATAGCCTGTTCGCCGGACAGAGCGCGCCGCGATTCGCAAATATCCGCCACGTCGCGGAGCGTAAGTTACAAATGCTTCATCGCGCCGTCACGCTGGACGATTTGCGCATTCCGCCGAATAACCGGCTGGAAGCCTTGAAGGGCGACCGTAAGGGGCAATACAGCATTCGCATCAACGACCAATGGCGCGTGTGCTTCATGTGGCGCGAAGGCCATGCGTGGAACGTGGAGATCGTGGATTACCATTGAGGAGTTTTGCGATGACCCCCATTGAAAACGGCATGCGCCCTATTCACCCTGGTGAAATTCTGCGCGAAGAATTTCTGATTCCGCTTGGCTTGTCCGCTCACGCGCTGGCGATGGGCTTGCAGGTTCCCGCGCCGCGCATCAACGACATTGCGCGGGAACGCCGCGCTGTGACGGCGGATACCGCGCTGCGTCTGGCAAAATTTTTTGGCACTAGCGCGGAATACTGGATGGGCTTGCAAGCAGACTACGATACGGCATGCGCCCGCATGAAGCTGGCGGATGTCCTGCCGCGTATCCAGCGTTTTGAAGATACTGTTCCTGCGTGAGAATAAAATACACGCAAACGAAAGACCGTATTGCAGCTTGGTAAAGTTGATGGACAACATAGCGGCATCTCCTGCACAGACCGCCCGGACAACTGAAAAACTCCCCGTCTACAACAACACCCGCTCAATTCCCCCATTATTGGCTTTTTCCACGTACTCCTTCATCCAGTTTTCGCCCAGGGTGTGGCGGGCGAGTTCGATGAGGAGGTAGTCGGCTTCCAGCCCGTTGGCAAGGCCGGAATAGCGCGCCAGCCCTTGCAGGCAGCTTGG
>WRJU01000087.1 GCA_009778425.1 Pseudomonadota bacterium | reverse complement strand
AACGGCGGCTGCGTGACGCGCTGGCTTCGTTCGATGAAGCCGCCATCTTCACCATTCACGGGTTTTGCCAGCGTGCGCTCGCCGACGCATCCTTTTCCGCCGGTTTGCCCAAGATGTTTGAGGTCAGTGGGGACGATAGCGACCTGCGCCTCGATGCGGCGAGGGATTTCTGGCGGCGCGAACTCACGGGCGCAGGAGCGGCGCTCGCCGATTACCTGCTGGACTGCGGCGATAGCCCCGAACGTTGGGCCGAATGGCTCCGCCAAGCGCAGGCGCGTCCTCTGGCAAAAGTTCGTTGGGGTGAAGAAACGACCGAGGACGATGCAGCTTCGTTCCTGGGCGCGTGTGAAGAGCTTGACAGAGCCTACAACGAAGCCTGCTGCCTCTGGGATGGCGGCGAAGCGCCCCGGAAGGCGATAGTCGATGCGCTGAATAAGGGCGGGCTGAACAGGAAAAGCTACAACGACGAATCTATTGAAACCGCGTCCGGGCAATGGTCTGAATGGCTGGCGATGAACGACGTGTGCTACAAAATCAATCAGAACAATGATAAGCGCAAACTTTTCGCTACTGTTACGCTGGAGGACAGGAAGAACAAGGGGTATGTGCCGCCCTCGCATCCCTTCTTCGAGGCCGCGCAAGCCTTGCTCGATGCGCGCGGAGGGCTCGACGCAAAACTGGAAATGGCCCGCCGCCGACTCTTGCGCCGCTTCATTGAACATGCCGGAGCAGGGTTACGGGCGCGCAAGCAGGCCGAACGGCGCATCAGCTACGACGACATCCTGTGGAATGCTTTTGAGGCGATGACTCGCCGTCCCTGGCTTGCGGCGGCGCTGCATGAGCGTTATCCGGTAGCGCTGATCGACGAATTTCAGGACACCGACCCGTTGCAACTGGAAATTTTCCGGGGCATTTACGCAAACGAAAACCACGCAAACGAAAAACGTCATGGCAAGCTCTTTCTCGTCGGTGATCCCAAACAGGCGATTTACAGCTTTCGTGGAGCCGATCTACATACCTACTTCGACGCGCGCGAGTTGGTCGACGCGCGTTACACCCTGGGGTCCAACCGCCGCTCGACCCCGGAACTGGTCGCGGCCTGCAATCGGCTCTTCAGTGCCAATCCGCGCGTGTTCATGAAGGAAGGGCTCGATTTCCGATGCGTAGAGTCCCAGAAGTCTCCGCAAGTTCTCGAAGACCATTCCCCTTCTGGCGTTGGTGCCGCTTTGCGCCTGTGGCGCATTCCGTGCGAGAACGGGATGCGCTTGTCGCGGAAAAAGGCCATTGCTCGCGCGGCAGAGGCAAGCGCAGCAGAGATTGCCCGCCTGCTTGCGGCGGGCAGACGGGGAGAAATACGCATCGACGCTCGCTCGCTTGTTCCTGGCGATCTCGCAGTATTGGTGCGTAGCCACCGTGAAGGGAGTCTTATCAGGGCGGCGCTGGCGGACAAGGGCGTGGGCAGCGTCGAACTTTCGCAACGCAGTGTTTATGCTTCTTTCGAGGCCGAAGAACTGGAGCAGGTTTTGGCTGCGATTGCCGACCCGTCGCGCGAACGCTTGCTCAAGACTGCGCTCGCTACTGTGCTGATGGGTCAGGATGCAGGAGCGCTGGCGAAGCTGGCTGAAGACGACGATGAACTCGTCCGGCAATTTGAACGTTTCAACGATTGGCACGAGGATTGGCAGCGGCGCGGCTTCGCCTCGATGCTGTGGCGCTGGATGGCAGATGCACAAGTCGCGGCACGGCTCCTCGTTCTGGAGGACGGCGAACGGCGCTTGACCAACCTCCTGCACCTGGCCGAACTCCTGCAACGTGAAGTCGGCAGGGATTCGCCTGCCGGAGTGCTCCGGGCGCTTGCCCGTTTGCGCGCCGAAGGCGGTGGAGGTGACGACGCCCTGTTGCGGCTGGAATCCGACCGCAACCTGGTACAGATCGTGACCATCCATCGCGCCAAGGGATTGCAATACGGCATCGTGTTTTGCCCGTTCCTGTTCGATGGGCATCCGCCGCCGGGGCAGACCGGGCCGATGCGCCTCTGGCACGACGAAGCGGGTCAGCAAGTGGTGGATTGGCGACATATGCCGGAAGATGCCGTCAGCATCAAGGAGAGCCTCGCCGTTGAGTGCGATGCGGAAACCCTGCGGCTCATCTACGTGGCGCTTACGCGAGCCGTTCATCGTTGCGTGCTCGTGGTCGGCTGCTACGAAAAGGGGGTAGGGAGAGGGGTAAGCACGAAAGAAAGCGCGCGCAGCCTGCTCAACTGGATGGTGGCCGGAAGTGGGCAGGATGCGGCGCAATGGCGAAAATCGGACATTGCGCCGGATAAAGTTGATTCGTATTGGCGCGCGCTCGCCGAGGGCAGCGAAGGCGCGATCACGCTGGAAGACTTACCTTCCGGGGAAGGCGAGCCGCTACCCTGGGGAGAAGAGAAAGCCGCATTCTCAGCGCCGCGCCCGCCTACCGTGCCGGAGGGCTGGCGGATTGGCAGCTATAGCGCGCTGACTTCCGGTGCGACCCACGAAGACGCGGCGCGGGATCACGACGCGCGTACCGAACGGCTTGCCTCAGAGCCTGCCGGCGCGCCGGAGGTGCCCATGCCGGAGGATGACTTCCTGCGCTTCCCGCGCGGCGCGGCGGCGGGCGATTGTGTGCATGCCATATTTGAATCCATCGATTTCACCCGGCCCGAAACACAGGTCACGGCCATTGCCAGGGCGCTCGCGGCTCACCCGCAGTGCGCGGCGGATACCGCCCCATTGCCGCGCATGCTCTCCAATATGCTTGCCGACGTTCTTGCCACGCCGCTCCTCGGCGACGAGGATGTCTCCCTGCGCCTGGAAACCGTGCCGCTTACGCGGCGGCTGTCCGAATTCAGTTTTTACCTGCCGTTGCCCCGATTGGAAGTTGGCAAACTCGATGGCTGGCTTTCCGCCCACGGCTACGGCGGGCCACGGCTCGCCGCCCGCGACATCTCCGGCTACCTCAAGGGCTACATCGACCTCGTGTTCGAGCATGCGGGACGTTACTGGGTGCTCGACTGGAAAACCAACTACCTCGGCGATACCCAGGCCGCTTATGCCCCGTCGGCGCTGGAAGCAGCGATGAGGCAACACGGCTACCATCTCCAACACCTGCTCTACACCGTGGCGCTGCACCGCCATTTGCGCCATACCCTGCCGGATTACGATTACGAGCGGCACCTTGGCGGTACGCTTTACCTCTTCGTGCGCGGCGTGCGCCCCGATTGGCATGTGGAAGGCGTTCCCGCCGGTGTTTTCCGTCACCGCGTGCCGAAAGCGGTCATCGAGTCGCTCGACGCCCTGCTGGCAGATGAGCGCGCTGAGACTGGGAAAAGCCGATGAACGACTTGTCGAGCCTGTCCGTTCCTCCCGCGCGCGCCGCCCGAGAAGGTCTCGCCGAAGGGCTTGCCGTCCAACTCGAACGTTGGGCGCAGCGAATGGGAACGGTTCGCCCCGACGCCGCCGCGTTGCTGGCGCGTGTGACGCGGGCACTGGCGCTGGCTGCATGCGATGGGCATGTCTGCTTGCCGTTCGCAGCCCTGACAGGCGTCAGTGTCGATGAAGCAAAGCGCGTCCTGCTCGCCAGCGGCATGGCGGTCAAAGCCGCTGAGACGCCGCCCCACGTTCTGGCCGCCACGGCCTTTCCCCTCGTTATCGACAATGATCGCCTGTACCTGCGCGCGTTCTTCGACCTTGAATCCCGCCTCTCCCGCGCCTTGCTTGCCCTGTCCGCTCCGCTGCCGGGTGACGCGGCGATGCTTGCGCGTCTGAGTACCGCGCTCGACTCCGTCTTTCCCCCGCGTGAAGGCGTGGACTGGCAAAAAATCGCCGCCGCGCTGGCTTTGACCAGACGCTTGACCATCATCAGCGGCGGCCCCGGCACGGGCAAAACCACCACCGTAGCCGCCCTCATCGCTTGCCTGATCGAACTCGAACCGGATTTACGCATCGCGCTTGCCGCGCCCACCGGCAAAGCCGCTGCGAGATTGCGCGAAGCACTGGCCGCGCGTGCGCGCGATTTGCCGGAAACCATGCGCGCACGGTTACCTGCTGAAGCCCACACCATCCATCGCTTGCTCGGTGCGGGCAGCACACCGGGGCGATTCCGGCATCACGCCGCCAACCCCCTCGCGCTCGATCTGCTCGTCGTCGACGAAGCCTCCATGCTCGA
>WRJU01000086.1 GCA_009778425.1 Pseudomonadota bacterium | reverse complement strand
GGGTGCGGCAAGCCTGGATTTCGACGAAATCGCCCGCCGCATCCCGCGCATCCGTGCCGTGGCGGGGATGCCGGTGGGGGTGGGTTTCGGCATCCGTGACGCCGAAACCGCGAAAAGGATAGGCATGCTGGCCGACGCGGTGGTCATCGGCAGCCGTATCGTCCAGGAAATCGAGGCAAGCCCGCATGAGCGGGTTTGCGCCAATGTTGAAACGTTCGTGCGCGGAATTCGTGCCGCGCTCGATGAACTCGCCGGAGCACATTCATGAGCTGGCTGCAAAAACTGCTCCCTCCCCGGATCAAGCGCGATGAAGGCGCGGTACGCAACAAGTCGATCCCGGAAGGGCTGTGGATCAAATGCCCGGCCTGCGAGGCGGTGCTTTATCACTCCGACCTCGAAGGCAATCTGCACGTTTGCCCCAAGTGTGGGCATCACCTGCGTATCACGGCGCGCGAGCGGTTCGATCTGCTGCTCGATGCCGAAGGCCGCCTCGAAATCGGCAGTGAAGTTGCCCCCGTCGATTCGCTCAAATTCAAGGATTCGCGCAAGTATACGGAGCGCCTGTCGGCAGCGGCAAAAGGGACGGACGAAACAGAGGCGCTGCTGGTCATGCAGGGTGCGGTGCTTGGCGTACCGCTGGTTGCGGCCTGTTTTGAATTCGATTTTCTCGGTGGTTCGATGGGCTCGGTGGTCGGGGAGCGTTTCGTGCGGGGCGTCCGCGTCGCGCTCGATCAGTGCCTGCCTTTCATCTGCATCACGGCCTCCGGCGGGGCGAGAATGCAGGAAGGCTTGTTTTCGCTGATGCAGATGGCCAAGACGACGGCGGCCATCACCCAACTCGCCCAGCGCGGGCTGCCGTTCATCACTGTGCTGACCGATCCGACGATGGGTGGGGTGTCGGCGAGTTTCGTCTTCATGGGCGATGTGGTGATTGCCGAACCCGGTGCGTTGATCGGTTTTGCCGGCCCTCGCGTGATCGAACAGACCGTGCGCGAAAAGCTGCCGGAAGGTTTCCAACGCTCCGAGTTTCTGCTTGAAAAAGGCGCAATCGACATGATCGTCGACCGTCGGCAGTTGCGCGAGTGCCTGGCCGAACTCCTCAACCTTCTCAATCGGCAACCGGCTGTTGCCCATGCCTGACTTGGGCAGTGATGGGGAAGGGCCGGTGACGTTATCCGGTTGGCTCGAATTGCTCGAGGCTCGGCACGGCGCGTCCATTTGCCTTGGGCTGGAACGAGTCTCGGCAGTGCTTGCCACGCTGGGTTCCGGCTCCGGCGCGGTCGTGATTGCCGTGGGTGGCACAAACGGCAAAGGCTCGATCTGCGCCATGCTCGAAGCCATCCTGCGTGCAGAAGGCTATCGCGTCGGGTGCTACACCTCGCCCCACCTGCTGCGCTACAACGAGCGTGTGCGCATTGATGGGTTAGAGGTCGGCGATGAAGTGCTGGCGGCGGCTTTTGCCAACGTTGAAGCGGCGCGCGGCAATGTGCCGCTGACCTATTTTGAGCACGGTACGCTGGCGGCCTGGCAGGTGTTCTGCGCGGCGCGGCTCGATGTCATCATCCTTGAAGTCGGATTGGGCGGGCGGCTCGACGCAGTCAACGCCCTTGATGCCGATTGCGCCATCGTCTCCGGGGTGGCGATGGATCACATGGATTATCTCGGCGATACGCGCGAGGCCATCGGTTTTGAGAAAGCGGGCATTTTCCGCGCCGGATGCCCGGCAATCTGCGGCGACCCAGAGCCGCCGCAAAGCCTTATCGAGCATGCGCGGGCGGTTGGCGCGGAACTTTGGGTTTGCGGGCGAGATTTCGGTTTCAAGGGCGGGCATCAGCAATGGAGCTACTGGCGTAACGAAGTGCCGTCCTCCGCGCACCGCGATACCCGGATCAATCGCGGCGGGCTGGCCTATCCGGCCCTGCGCGGCGCAAACCAGCTTTTCAACGCGGCTTCGGTGATGGCCGCGCTCGATGCCTTGCGCTCACGCATCCCGGTATCCATGCAGGCGATTCGGCAGGGTTTGATGCGGGTCGAACTGCCGGGGCGTTTCCAGGTGTTGCCGGGGCAACCCCAGGTGGTGCTCGACGTGGCCCATAATCCGCAGGCGGCGGGAGTGCTGGCCGATAGTCTCGGTGAACTTGGATTCGCTCCCGAAACCTGGGCGGTGTTCGGTATGCTTGCCGACAAGGACGTGGAGGGTGTAGCGAAGCGCATGAGCGGGCGCGTCGACCATTGGTTGCCCTGTAGTCTGCCCGGCCCCAGGGGGCTGGATGCCGGGACGCTGGCCGGGCGCCTGTGCGCGGCGGGCGTGGAGAGGCGCAAAATTGCGGAAGGCTTTGCGACGCCTGCCGGAGCATTCGCGCAAGCGCGGGAACGCGCGGCTGCAAATGATAGAATCGTGGTGTTTGGTTCCTTCCTGACCGTAGCGGATGTACTGGCGGCAATTCAGGATCGCCGCTGACGCGCGATGTACCGAAAAGGGGGTTCAAAGTGAGTGATTTTCCGGCAAACGACGCAGACGACCTCGAAATCAAGAAACGGGCGCGCCGCCGCCTTGTGGGGGCGACAGTCCTGGCGCTACTGGCGGTGGTCGTGTTGCCGCTGGCGGTCAGGGACGGCGACGCGCCGCGCCCCGCGTCCGACATAGAGGTTTCCATTCCCGAGGGGGATGAGCTTGCATTGCCTCGGCTCGCGCCCGAAGAGTATCCTGAATCCGCCGGGGTCGCCATCGAACCGGATGCCGCTTCGGGCGAGCCCGGATTCCCCGCCGAAATGCCGCCCTCCTTGCCCGCGCCGTCTTCTCCGCCATCGGCGTCCCTGCCGCCGGAGCGGCCTGCCCCGGCCCCGCCCGCCCGGGCATCCGGAGAACACCGGCCCCCGCCATCCCGTCCGAGTGCCACTGAAAAGGAAACCGAGGCCGCGCGGGTGCTTGCCTTGCTCAATGACTCTCCTCCTGCAAAAGGGGCCGAAACAAGCGGAAAAGCGGGCAAGAAGTCACAAGGCCAGGTCTTCGTCCAGGTTGCTTCCTTCGGTAAAGCGGACAGAGCCGACAAGCAGGTGAGAGAACTGAAAAAGCAGGGTTATGCCGCTTACGCTGAAAAGTCAGGCAAGGTGACGCGAGTTCGCATCGGCCCCTTGCCCCGGAGCGAAGGGGAGCAGGCCGTGGCGCGCCTGAAGGCTCAGGGCCATAACGCGATGTTGTCGTTGCGCTGAGCGCTGGACATTAAACGCCGGATTTCAGCGATGACGGTTTTCGACTACGCGTTCCTGTCCATTCTCGGACTGTCGGCCACGCTGGGATTATGGCGGGGGCTGACAAGCGAGGTTCTGGGGCTGGCCGGCCTGGTGTTGGCCTTGGTCACGGCAACCCATTATGCCGATGTTGCGGCGCGCCAGTTTGAAAACATGATTGGCGACCCGCGCGCTCGCGTGGCCGCAGCGTTCGCGCTGATCCTTTTCGCCGTCATGTTGGTGGTGTCGCTGGCAAAACTTTTTTTGCGGCGTTTGCTGCGTACAGTGGGACTGGGCGCGACAGACAGGTTTTTTGGAGCCGTGTTCGGTATTGTCCGGGGCCTGATGATCGTTTTGATCGTGGTCTGGGTTGGCGGCCTGATCGGCATGTCGCGCGAACCGTGGTGGAAGCAGGCGCTGTTCGCGCCGCTGCTGGAAAAGGCGGTGGGCAGGATCGAACCGTGGCTGCCGGATATTGATTTGGCTGTCGATGACATTTTCAAATAGGTGATATTTCATGTGCGGGATTCTCGGAGTCGTTGCGACTTCTCCAGTCAACCAGTTGCTCTATGATGGGCTGCTGGTATTGCAACATCGCGGGCAGGACGCGGCGGGCATCGCCACTGCGGAGGGCAACCGCTTTTTCATGCACAAGGCATCCGGCCTGGTACGCGATGTCTTTCGCACCCGCAACATGCGCAACCTCGTCGGCAACTGGGGAATCGGGCATGTGCGCTACCCTACGGCGGGTTCGGCGTTCAACGTTGCCGAGGCGCAACCCTTCTACGTCAATTCGCCTTTCGGGCTGCTTCTGGCGCACAACGGGAACCTGACCAATTCGGAGGCGCTCAAGCGCGAGATATTTCTCTCTGACCGCCGCCACATCAACACCAATTCCGATTCCGAAGT
>WRJU01000085.1 GCA_009778425.1 Pseudomonadota bacterium | reverse complement strand
GAGTTCGCGCAGTTTGAGGGTTTCGCCGCGCAGCAGGCGGCACAGCCCCGTCCAACTGGTCATGCCGAGAATGGCACACAGCGCAAGCAGCCGCGCGTCCGCCCGTTGGGCAGCGGTGTCGAACCACTGGGGATGGGTGTCGATCATCACCTGTATCATCAGTACCGAAGCGGCTATCAGCAGCACCGAAGGGATCGAGTTCAGCACGGTGTACAAATACTGGATGGCATCGTCGACCCATCCGCCCAAGTAGCCCGCCGCGATGCCGAGCGCCACCGCGAAAGGCAGCATGATGAGCGTGGTCAGGGTTCCGATCACCAACCCGGTACGGATACTTTTCAGGGAAAGGTACAGCACGTCCTGCCCAACCTTGTCCGTGCCGAGCATGTGGTAATGCGGAGCCAGCGCCACGCCCGCCGCAAGCAACAGCGCCGCCAGAAAAGCGATGACGAGCGCCGAACGCCAAGCCAGTTCCACGCGACCGGCGAGAATGTGCCGCATGGCCGCAACTTTCCCGATGCCCTGTCTGCGCGCCACACCCACGGCAAGCACACACAGAAAAACCCCGGCCACGGCAAGCGCCTGAAGCGGCGTCCAGGCCAGACGCCGGACGATGTCGGGCAGGCTTGATTCCCCCTCCTGCAAGTGGCGCGCGCCGTAGACGAGGCGGGGAGTTGTCCGTACCTGGCTGCCGTCGGCCTGTTCCACCGTTTCACGTTGGAAGGATTCGCGCGCGAACGGAGCGGAGTAGGTTTTTTCCGTTTGGATACGCAGGGGCGTAAGCAGCGCGTCCAGTACGCTCAGGACTTCGGACGAATACACGGGTGCGGTTTCTTGCGCCCCGGCGTGTTCGCCCTGCACCGGCGGCAACTGCGCTCGGTAATGCAGGCTGTCCATCAAGCCGATAACGGCGAAAATCGACAGAACGACTGCGGAAGCCATCGCCGCCGGTTGCCGCCCTACCCGCCGCCAGGCTTCGCGCGAGGGCGCGTGTTTGCACGCCTGGATGACGAAAAACACCGCGCAAACGATCAGCGTGAAAACGAGCAGATCGGTGGGAAGCAATACGAACTGGAACCCCATCGCCCTACCCCAGCCTCACGCGCGGGTCGACCAGCGTGTAGGAAAAATCGGTCAGGATCAGGGCGATGATGTAGAGCACCGAGCCGATAAACACCATCGCGCGCACAACGGCAAAATCCTGGCCACGGATGGCCTCGATGGTGTAGCTGCCCAAACCCGGTATGGCGAAAAAGGATTCCATCAGCAGACTGCCGAGGAAGAGCGACGGGATGACGACCACCACGCCGGTGAGGATGGGGATCATCGCGTTCCTGAGCACATGCCGGAACAGCGCCGCCAGTTCCGAAAGCCCCTTGGCGCGGGCGGTACGCACGTAATCGCGCGAGACTTCTTCGAGAAAGATCGTGCGATACCAGCGCACGCCCGAACCCAGGCCGGCCATGACGCCGATGAGCACCGGCAGGGACAGGAAGCGCGCCATATCCAGCCCGTCCGCATAACCCGAGACCGGCGCGAGCGCCCATACTTTCGAGACCAGCCATTGCCCGCCGATGATGTAGAACATGCTGGAGATGGACATCATCGCCACGCAAAGCGCCACGCCCCAAAAATCGAGCGCGGTCGCCCGGAAAAACACCAACAGCATGGCAAGCGTAATCGCGACAAACAGGCTCAACGCGAACGTCGGCAAAGCGACGGCGAACGACGGGCCGATACGCCCGCGAATCTCCAGCGCGATGTCGTGACCGTCGTTGGCTTGCCCGAATTCGAGGGCAAACATGCGGAGCGATTTGTCGACGAAGAGGGTTTCGGTCAGTTTTTCCGCCCCTTCGCGCGCCGGGTTGTAGAACATCGGCTTGTCGTAACCGCGTTCAACCTTCCAGCGCTGGATGGCCTCTGCGCTGGCGTATTTCGCCCCAAGCTGCATCCGTGCAATGTCGTCGGGCGAGTTGACGCCGAAAAAGAGCAAGAAGGTAAAAAGATTCACGCCCAGAAGAATCGGAACCGCGTAAAGCAGCCGCCGCACGATGTATGCCAGCATCAGGCCGCCCCTCCCCGCCCCGGTGCTTCATCCGGCTGCCCGTTCCTCAGCCCCGCACACGCGGCAGCCCGTTCGCGCCGCCGCCAGGAAAGCGCAGCAGGCGCGGCCAGCGCCGCCAGCAACAGGGCGGCGGCCGCCAACGGCCAGCGCACGGGCCGATTCCAGCGCGCGCGCGCGGCTTCCCGCGCTTCTACGTCAATCCTTTGATACTTGAGCCCGTTACGCACCATGTCGGCCGGTTTGCGGTTTTTCATCCAGCCGTGCTGGAGCGAATACGTTTTCGGGTGAAACCAGAATACCCAAGGCGCGTCATGTTGCAGAATTTCCACCATCCGGTCGATGATGGTTTGGCGCTCAGGGCCATCCGGCATCACTTTCATGCGGTCGAACAGCCGGTCATATTCGGCGTTCATGTAATTGGCCGAATTGTTGCCCTGCCCGTCCGCCTTGCCCTGCGGGCCGTAGAGCAGGAACAGCAGGTTTTCCGGATCGGGATAATCGGCGTTCCAGCCCATGAGGAATACCTGGGCGCTGCCCCGGAGGATTTTTTCCTGAAAACGGTTCCAGTCTGTCGTCCGCACCACGAATTGCACCCCGAGGGCGCGGAACTGTTTCGCCAGCCAGTCGATCCGGGACTTGTCGCCCATCCCCATATCAGTGGTATCGAAGTAGACGATGAGCGGCTCGCCCGTGCGCGCATCGCGCCCGTTCGGCCAGCCCGCCTGGGTCAAGAGCCTTTTCGCCTCGCCGATCCCGCGACGCTGCGGCTTGCCGCCGCGCCATTCATAGATGACGGGATTGATTCCCGCCTCCCCTTCGCGCGCGCCAAAAATTCCAGGCGGTATCGGCTGCATCGCCGGGATGCCGCGCCCATTGAGGAAAATCGAAATGTATTCCTCCGAATCGAGCGCAACTGAAATGGCTTGCCGCAACAGCCGTGCGCGTTCCCGTCCGGCGGCATCCGCCCCGGCTCCCCCGACCAGCGAATCGCGCATGTTGAAGCCAAAGTAGAAAGTCGACGAGGATACGGAAGTCATCAGGCGAATGCCGCGCTCGGCCATGTCATCCGAGAGCGTCACTTCGCCCTGTCCGCCCATGTTCACCGCCTGATCGAAGTTGTCCGAGGAGATACCGGCGGCATCGTAATAGCCTTGCAGGAACTTGTTCCAGTAGGGAATCGTCTCGCGTTCGCGCGAAAACACGACCTTGTCGATCTGGGGCAGGAGCTTACCGCAATCGGCCAGCAGCCCTTCCTCGGCATCATCCGGCTCGCCCTCGCAGGGGTAGGAATCGGTGCGAAAATTGGGATTCTTCTCCAGCACCATGCGGGCGTTGGGGTTGTTCTCCACCAGCATGTAAGGCCCCGTGCCCATCGGCCAGCGATCGAGGGTCAGGTTGCGCGCGGCCATGCCCGGCTGGGAAAAAAAGCGATCGACTTCCGGCGGAACCGGCCCGAAAAACGGCATGGACAGCCAGTACAGGAATTGCGGATACAGGCCGGTGAAGGTAATCCGGTACGTGTACCGGTCGATCTCATCGACCCCTTCGAGGGCAAACCGATCGAGATCGAGCCAGGCGTCCGGATTCTTTTTCGCCTCTTCATTGAGCGCGGCATGCAGGGCTTTGAGCCCCGGCAAATGCTCGGCCATCAGTTCAAAAATCGGCGACTGCACGGCAGGATGCGCCAGACGTTTGATTTCATAAATAAAATCGTTGGCAACCAATTCCCGGCTATCCAGGTGGGCAAAATCCATCGGGCTGCGGATGTCGGCCAGATCGTCACGGGTGAGTGCGAAGTAGCGCGGCTCGCCGCGCTCGTCGCGGGCAAAGGCCGGGTGTGGCTGATAGCGTACACCGGGGCGGATGCTGATCTCGATCTCGCTGCGCGCCACCTTCACCGGGTCGGAAGCGTCGCGCAACCTGCTTCCGTCGGCGGCGAAATAACGCACCACCGGCATGCTCGCCGCCACGGCGGGCTCCAGGGCATAGGGCCGCTTCAGATAGTGATACTGCAAGGGCGGCTCGACGATCTGATAGAGGAA
>WRJU01000084.1 GCA_009778425.1 Pseudomonadota bacterium | reverse complement strand
TCCATGACTTCGGGTTTGGAATCAATCTCCATCTTGATCCGCGCCGCCGCTTCGTCGATGAGGTCGATGGCCTTGTCAGGCAGGAAGCGGTCGGTGATGTAGCGGTTTGAGAGTTCAGAGGCCGCAACGATGGCCGGGTCGGTAATTTCCACCCCGTGATGGATTTCGTATTTCTCCTGCAAACCGCGCAGGATGGCGATGGTTGCCTCCACCGTCGGCTCTTCGATCAGCACTTTCTGGAAACGGCGTTCCAGCGCCGCGTCCTTTTCGATGTACTTGCGATACTCGTCCAGCGTCGTCGCGCCGATGCAGTGCAGATCGCCCCGTGCCAGCGCCGGTTTGAGCATGTTTCCGGCGTCGATGGCGCCTTCGGCCTTGCCCGCGCCAACCATCGTGTGCAATTCGTCAATAAAGAGGACGATGCGCCCTTCTTCGCGGGCAATTTCTTTCAACACCGCCTTGAGCCGTTCTTCAAACTCGCCCCGGTACTTGGCCCCGGCAAGCAGCGCCGCCATGTCGAGCGCAAGCACCCGTTTGCCCTTGAGCGTTTCGGGGACTTCCTCGTTGATGATGCGTTGCGCCAGCCCCTCGACGATGGCCGTCTTGCCGACGCCAGGCTCGCCGATCAGCACGGGGTTGTTCTTGGAGCGCCGCTGGAGAATCTGGATGGCGCGGCGGATTTCATCGTCGCGGCCAATCACGGGGTCGAGCTTGCCCGCGCGCGCGCGTTCGGTGAGGTCCATGCAGTATTTCGACAATGCTTCGCGTTGCCCTTCGCCTTCCTGGTTGTCGACTGCCGCGCCGCCGCGCACGGCGTCGATGGCCGCCTCCAGCGCCTTGCGGTTCAGGCCGTGCTCGCGCAAAAGCCGCCCGGTTTCGCTTTTGTCTTCGACAAGCGCAAGCAGAAACATTTCACTGGCGATGAACTGGTCGCCGCGCTTTTGCGCTTCGCGGTCGGTGAGGTTGAGCAGGCTGCCGAGGCCGCGCCCCACGGTCACATTGCCGCCGTGCCCTTCGACTTTCGGCAGGTTTTCGAGCGCGCGGGCAAGCGCCGCCCGCAAGGGTTGCACGTTGACGCCCGCACGCTGCAACAGCGAGACCGTGCTGCCGTCTTCCTGTCCGAGCAGAGCCAGCAGCAGATGCTGGGGTTCGATGAACTGCTGGTCATTTCCAACCGCCAAGCTTTGCGCGTCCGAAAGCGCCTGTTGGAACCGGGTCGTGAGTTTGTCGAGCCGCATGATGAAAAATCCTGTGTAAAAGCCGGTGAATGCCGGTCTGGTCAATGCCCAATACACCGACTATGTGGGGCGCAAACCGTCCAGCTTCAAGAGGGAAGCTTCCGCGTGACAGATTACCTGCCGTCAACACGCCCAACCCGTCTGCCGGTGTGACATAGGTCGTTCCTCCTCAACCCCGTATCAAACAGAATCGCCAAAAAGAGACCTATTGCAGACACAGAGGCCATGATCGACACCAGTACGCCCGACACCGCCGGAACGCGCGCTCGCCAGACGGGGATCAGCCTGATCGAGGTGCTCGTTTCCGTGTTCGTGCTCGCCTTCGGCATCCTTGGTATCGCCGCCATGCAGGCCGGAGCGCTACGCAACAACCAGGGCGCGTTCGAGCAGAGTGCCGCTGTTTTCCTCACGCATTCCATTCTCGACGCCATGCGCGCCAGCATGCAGCCCGTCCCGGACAATCCCGGCCAATGGGTCGTGCGCCAGGGCTACGTGACGGACAATTTCATCTGCCAGAACAACCAGATTAACGGCGGCGACGCATTAGTCAATAATGACCTCGCGGACTGGCTCAGAAATATCCGGGACAACCTGAACGGCGGCGCGGACGATGGCAACGCCTGCGGCCAAATCGTGTGCAATGCGAACAATCCCAATCTCTGCACGGTGTCGGTTCGGTGGAACAATAGCCGCTCACTGGGCGGTGATGATGCGCAGGTCGTCAGTACACGGAGCCGTCTATGACCCTGTGCCCTGCCCCTTCCCGCCAGCGCGGCCTGACTCTCATCGAGTTGATGATTGCCATGCTGCTTGGGCTGATCGTCGTCGGCGGCGTCCTGGGAATTTTCGTTGCCAACAGCGAAACCCACCGCCGCACGGACGACCTCGCCCGCATCCAGGAAAACGCCAGGGTTTCCGTGCAGTTAATAGGCCACTCAATGCAAGAAGCGGGCGGAAATCCTTGCGGGATTCCGCCAGGGCCCCTCATTAACAATACAACCGGCAATAACTGGTGGGCGGGCGGAAACAATTTCGACTCCTCCTTCCGTGGCTACGCAGGCGGCAACGGCTTCCCCGCCAATGGCGGCGTGAATATGGTCAACGGCAGCGACGCGCTCATCACCGTTTCCGGAAACACCCTTGTCAAGACCGTCATCGCTGACAATCCGCCCGCCGCAGCAATGATCGTCAACTCGACCGTAGGGCTCAATATGGGCGACATTCTGTTTGCCTGTAGCATGGACAATGGACGCGGCGTGGTTTTCCAGGCAGGAGCGATAAACAATGATGCATTAGCAGTTAACAGGGTACCTTTCCCAGCTCCTTTCGACGTAAGAATGACCACCCTGGGTAGAGTCAACGCCGAAGGCTGGTTTGTCGGCAATAACGGACGGAACGGCACCTCCCTGTTCCGCGCCTTCATCGGAGACGGCGGGCAAATCGCAACCGAAGAAATTGCCCCTGACGTTGCCGCCATGCAGATCACCTATCTGTTGTTGAACGCGAACAATTACGTGGCCGCCAACAATATCAACGATAATGAGTGGATAAACGTCATCGCCGCCCACATCGAACTCATAATCACCCGAAACGCTGGCAACGGGGCGATCATCCAACGCACGGTCGGGCTCACCGTCAACCTCCGCAACCGGCTAAATTGAACATAGGCAACCCGCCATGACCTGCCCTGCCACCCCTCTTCCTGTTTTTCGGCCACAGCGCGGCGCGGCGCTGATCATTGCCATGATCCTGTTGCTGGTCATGTCGCTGCTGGCCGTCGCCTCATTGCGCGGGACGCTTATGCAGGAGCGTATGAGCGCCAACACCCATGACCGCGACCTGGCTTTCCAGTCGGCGGAAGCCGGTCTCAGGATGGGCGAGCAACAAGCGGAAAACTGGGTTCGGAACGGAGCAGACCCAGACTGGCCAGACTGTCGGAACCCAGACGCAGGAGGGCTCTACCGACACCGGAACACCGGCCCAAACGCCGACCCGCAATGCCCACAGCCACTCTGGGAAGGCCCCGCGCCAGGCGACAACGGCGCGTTCTGGCGCGACGCGGCCAACGATGCAGGAGTTCCTTTTAACAACGAGGGCCTATCGCTCGCTCCCTTCTACATCGTCGAACTTATCTCCAATCAAGCCCCCTGCAATATCAACAACCCAGATGATGACGCGCCGATCAGATGCAGGCGCTTCCGGGTCACGGCCAGCAGCCGAAGAGCCAATGGCCGCGCGCAGGTCGTCCTTCAATCCATCTACGCCACTCAATAAGAGAGAATCAAATCTCGATGTTGTCGATCAGCCGGGTCGTCCCCAGGCGGGCGGCAGCGAGCACGACCAACGATTCTCCTGGAACCCTCGGCGCTTGCAGGTCGGCACAACGGCGCACGGTCAGGTAGTCCGGCATCCAGCCATGCCGTTCCAATTCGGCGAGCGCAGCGGCGCACGGGCGGGTGAAGTCGCGCTCGCCATTACGCACGGCCTCGGCGACGGCGGAAAGTTGCCGATACAGGCGCGGAGCCTCGGCGCGCTCGGTTGCCGAAAGGTAGCCGTTGCGCGAAGACAATGCCAATCCGTCGGCGGCGCGAACCGTGTCCAGGGCAAGAACCTCGATGGGCAAGGCCAGTTCGCGCGCCATGTTTTTCAGCACGATGAACTGCTGGTAATCCTTTTTGCCGAACAGAGCCACGTCAGGCTGGACGATGTTGAAGAGCTTGAGCACGACGGTCGCCACCCCCCGGAAATGACCGGGACGGAAAGCGCCTTCGAGGATGGAGGCTTGTTCCGGGTCTGGGGTGACGTGGTAGCGTTGCGGCTGTGGGTACATCTCCGCTTCATCCGGCGCGAACAGATGACCGACCCCGGC
>WRJU01000083.1 GCA_009778425.1 Pseudomonadota bacterium | reverse complement strand
CCGAAGCCGAACGCGAATCCCGTATAGCGTTCGGGGTCGACGCCGCCGAAGCGCAATACGTTGGGATGTACCATGCCGCATCCGGCCACTTCCAGCCAGCGCCCATCGAGCGCACCGCCCGTGAACGCGACGTCGATCTCCGCCGAAGGCTCGGTAAATGGGAAGAAGGACGGGCGGAAACGAAGCTGCAAAGAGTCCGTCTCGAAGAACTTTCGCAGAAAATCGGCGACCACGCCCTTGAGGTCGGCGAAACTCACCCGTTCGCCTATCCACAAGCCTTCGACCTGGTGGAACATCGGCGAATGGGTGGCGTCGGAGTCGACCCGGTACACCCGCCCCGGCGCAATCACCCGCAAGTCGGGCATAGTGTCGCAATCGCGGGTTTGCTCGACGTGCGCGAGCATGGCGCGGATTTGCACCGGGCTGGTATGGGTTCGCAATAGCACGTCCTGCCTGCCTTCAAGGAAGAAGGTGTCGTGCATCGAGCGCGCCGGATGATCCGCCGGGATATTGAGCGCGGTGAAATTGTGCCAGTCGGTTTCGATTTCCGGACCATCGACGGACACGAAGCCGATGGACTGAAACAGGCGCTCGATGCGTTCGAGCGTGCGACTGACCGGATGCAGCCCGCCAGGAGGCGCGCCGCGCCCCGGCAGGGTGACATCGAGCGCCTCGGCTTCGAGTTGCGCGGAAAGTTCCGCATCGCGCAGGGCTTCGCGCCGCTCGGCAAGCGCCGATTCGATGGCGGCCTTGACGCGGTTGACCTCGGCGCCCCGCTCGCGTTTCTGTTCGGGAGCCAGCACGCCAAGCGCCTTCAGTTGCTCGGTGACGAGGCCGTTCTTGCCAAGAAAGCGCGCTTTCGCCTGCTCCAGCGCCGCAGCGGCCGTAGCTTCGGCAAAAGCCGCGCGCGCATCGGTGACCAGTTGATCGAGATTGTCCATGTACTGCCCTTGCGGGGAATTCAGCAAAAAAGGAGGCATGGCCTCCTTTTTTGCTGCTGTAAGCTACGGAAACTAGGGAAGTTTACGTAAATCGTGTTGCGGCGTCACGCAGCGATCTGAGCCTTGGCCTGTTCGGCGAGCGCGGCAAACGCGGGCTTGTCGAACACGGCCAGATCGGCCAGAACCTTGCGATCCACCTCGATAGCGGCTTTCTTGAGGCCATTCATGAAGGTGCTGTAGGTCAGTCCCAATTCGCGGGCGGCGGCATTGATCCGGACGATCCACAAGGCGCGGAACTGGCGCTTGCGTTGACGGCGGTCGCGGTAAGCGTACTGACCCGCTTTCATCACCGCTTGTTTGGCGATGCGGTAGACGTTCTTGCGGCGGCCGCGATACCCCTTGGCCTGATCGAGAACTTTCTTGTGACGCGCGCGGGCAGTTACACCACGTTTGACTCTAGGCATGGCGGTCTCCTGTCAGGCAAAGGGCAACATGGCGCGAATCAGCTTCGCATCGCTGTCATGGACAGTGACCGTGCCGCGCAACTGGCGCTTGTTCTTGGTGGTTTTCTTGGTGAGGATATGGCGTTTGAACGCGCAGGAACGCTTGATGCTCCCGTCGGCGCGCACCCTGAAGCGCTTTTTGGCGCCGCTCTTGGTTTTCATCTTGGGCATTGCAACAACTCCTTGTTTATAGAATGCCGCCGGGTAGCCCTTCGGGCGTTTTCGCACCCGGCGTCACTTGTTTTGCTCCTTCCGGAGCCGCTTTAAGCCGTCGTTCAGCGGCTCTTTCGAGCCGGAGCGACGACCATTACCATCAGACGCCCTTCCATCTTGGGCATCTGCTCGACCTGGGCAAGATCTTCCAGGTCGGCCTTGATCCGTTCAAGCTGCCTCAGTCCAAACTCCTGGTGCGCCATCTCGCGCCCCCGGAAACGCAAGGTCACCTTGCACTTGTCGCCGTCTTCCAGAAAACGGCGCAGGTTGCGCAGCTTGATCTGGTAATCGTTTTCATCGGTACCCGGTCGCAGCTTGATTTCCTTGACCTGCACCTGTTTTTGCTTCAAACGGGCTTCGTGGGCTTTTTTCTGTTCCTGGTAGCGGAACTTGCCGAAATCCATCACCTTGCATACGGGCGGTTGCGCCATCGGCGCGATTTCGACCAAATCCAGACCGGACTCCTCGGCCGCTTCAAGCGCCGCGCGCAGGGACATGATCCCGAGCGGCTCTCCGTCCTCACTGACCAGACGAACTTCAGGCGCGCTGATTTCCTCATTTACGCGCTGTTTTTTTTCCTGAACGATGGTTCAACTCTCCACAAAAGCCAATATCAGACCGATGCCGCCTTCGCTTCTATTTCGCGAAGCCAGCGCTCAATCAACGAATCGAGAGACATTTGGCCAAGATCCTGGCCGCCCCGGACGCGCACCGCCACCGTTGCCGTCGCCTTTTCCTTTTCGCCTGCGACGATCTGGTACGGCAGCTTATGTATGCTGTGCTCGCGGATTTTATAGTTGATTTTTTCGTTGCGCAAATCGATTTCTACACGAAAACCCGCATCGCGCAGCTTTTGCGTAACATTTTCTGCATAATCGGCCTGTCCTTCCGAAATATTCATCACCACCGCCTGCACCGGCGCGAGCCACAGCGGCAGCGCGCCCGCATGATGTTCGATCAGGATGCCGATGAAACGTTCCAGCGACCCCAGAATCGCGCGGTGGAGCATGATCGGCGTCTTGCGCGCGTTGTCTTCGGCCACGAATTCCGCGCCAAGCCGCCCCGGCAGGTTGAAATCCAGTTGCAGCGTCCCGCATTGCCACACCCGCCCAAGGCTATCCTTGAGCGAAAACTCGATCTTCGGGCCGTAAAACGCGCCCTCTCCCGGCTGCAATTCGTAGGCCAGCCCCTGGGCGTCGAGCGAAGCGGCCAGCGCCGCTTCGGCGGTATCCCACTGCGCGTCGATTCCCACCCGCTTGTCGGGGCGCGTCGATAGCTTGACCAGCACGTCGTTGAAGCCGAAATCGCGGTAAATCTTTTGCAACAGGCGAATGAATTCTGCCGATTCCGGCTGTACCTGCTCTTCGGTGCAAAAGATGTGCGCGTCGTCCTGAACGAAATTACGCACCCGCATGATGCCGTGCAGCGCGCCCGATGGCTCGTTGCGGTGACAGGAGCCGAATTCGGCCATCCGCAGCGGCAGGTCGCGGTAACTCTTGAGCCCCTGATTGAAAATCTGGATATGGCAGGGGCAGTTCATCGGTTTGACCGCGTACTCCCGTTTTTCGGACTGCGTCGTAAACATCAGTTCCGAATACATGTCCCAATGCCCGGAACGCTCCCACAGCGCGCGATCGACGATCAGCGGCGTCTTGACTTCCTGATAGCCGTGACGCTGGAGCGTCCGCCGCAGGTATTGCTCAACCTGCTGCCACAGCGTCCAGCCCTTGGCATGCCAGAACACCATCCCCGGCGCTTCGTCCTGAAGATGGAAAAAATCGAGCTGTCGGCCAAGTTTGCGATGGTCGCGCTTTTCGGCCTCTTCGATCATGTGCAGCCAGGCGTCGAGGTCTTCCTTTTTCGCCCACGCCGTGCCGTAGACGCGCTGGAGCATCTCGTTGGCCGAGTCGCCGCGCCAGTAGGCCCCGGCAAGCCGGGTGAGCTTGAATACCTTGAGTTTGCCGGTCGAAGGCACATGCGGCCCCCGGCAAAGATCGACGAAATCGCCCTGCCGGTAGAGCGACACATCCTCGCCTTCCGGAATCGAGGCAATGATTTCGGCCTTGTAATGCTCGCCGATGCCCTTGAAGAACGCGATGGCCTTCTCGCGCGGCCACACTTCCCGCGTCACGGGCAAATCACGGCGGGCGATCTCACCCATGCGCGCCTCGATGGCCAACAGGTCTTCCGGCGTAAATGGGCGCTTATAGGAAAAATCGTAATAAAACCCGTTTTCAATCACCGGCCCGATCGTAACCTGTGCGTCCGGGAACAATTCCTTCACCGCCTGCGCCAGCAAGTGCGCGCAGGAATGGCGGAGAATATCGACCCCTTCCGGGTTTTTGTCGGTAATGATTGCCAGAGCCGCGTCCGACTCGATGCGATGGGACACATCCACCAGCCGCCCGTCCACTTTTCCGGCCAGCGCCGCCTTGGCAAGCCC
>WRJU01000082.1 GCA_009778425.1 Pseudomonadota bacterium | reverse complement strand
CAATTCATGCCGTCTACTTTCTTGCGGCTCGCGGTCGATTTTGACGGCGATGGTCGGCGCGACCTCGTCGACAGCGTCCCTGATTCGCTTGCTTCCACCGCCAATTTCCTGAACCGTGGCGGCTGGCGGAGCGGGGAGCCCTGGGGGTTCGAGGTCATACTGCCCGCTGGTTTCGACGCCTCTGTCGCGGGACGCCGCAACAAGCGCCCCATGTCTGCGTGGATTGACCGTGGCGTGAAGCGCGCAAACGGCGAACCCTTGCCTGCTGATGGCGTGGAACGCGCCCTGCTGCTTCTTGCTGGCGAAAACGGCCCGGCCTTTCTCGTCGGCAAGAACTTCGACGTCATCTACGGCTACAACGCTGCCGAAAGCTACGCGCTCGCCATTGCTCATCTTTCCGACCGCCTGCGCGGCGGCGAGGGTTTCCGTACCCCTTGGCCGACCGACGATCCCGGCCTTTCCAGAAAGGAGAGGCGCGAACTCCAAAGCCTCCTGATTGCGCGTGGGCACGACATTGGCGCAGCCGACGGCATGATCGGCACAAAGACGCGCCGAGCCATCGCCGAGGAGCAACGAGCCCTTGGCCGTGAGCCGGATGGACGGGCTGGTCAGCGGATACTGGAAGCCATGCGCTCGATGGCAGGGAACTGATCGGATTACGGGCGCTCGTCCCGTAATGAGAGTGAGGTGTTTCCCCAAAAAAATCCCTGCTTCTAGCAAAAGAAGCAGGGATTTAGAAATTGCCTCGGTTGACGAGGCGCAGGAAACAGAAAGTTACTAACTAGTACGCATAAAACGTGCCAGAGTATTAATTCATTGATTTTGATCAATTTTTTTCCTCGCCCTTCTGCGTCTGTCAAATATTCCGACGGAAAATCCCGGCGGCTGCTTACAGGGGCAGGGATTTCCCCATGCTGCCCGGTGCGGATTTTGTGCACAATTCGGATAAAATTAACAACTTTCGCATCGGAGCCGTTGTCATGATTACCGGTTCAATCGCCGCTCTCGTTACGCCAATGCACGCCGACGGCAGCCTGGATTTTCCACGCCTGCGCGCGCTGATCGACTGGCATGTCGCCGAGGGCACGGACGGTATCGTCATCGTCGGCACAACTGGCGAATCTCCTACCGTCACTGTTGAAGAACACATCGAGTTGATCCGGACCTCGGTGGAACACGCCGCCGGTCGTATCCCGGTGATTGCGGGAACCGGCTGCAACAGCACGGCGGAAGGGGTCGAACTGGCGCGCTCCGCGCGCGAAGCAGGCGCGGTGGCGCATCTATCGGTGGTTCCCTATTACAATAAACCCACCCAGGAAGGGCTTTACCGGCATTTTCGCGCTATTGCCGAGGCGGTGGAGTTGCCGCTCATCCTGTACAACGTGCCGGGACGCACAGTGGCCGATCTCGAAAACGATACCGTCCTGCGGCTGGCTGAAGTGCCCAATATCATTGGTATCAAGGACGCGACCGGAAAAATCGACCGTGTCTGCGATCTGGTCGAACGCGCGCCACAGGGCTTCGCGCTCTACAGCGGCGACGACATGACCACTGCGGCTTTCATGCTGTTGGGCGGGCATGGCGTAATTTCGGTAACGGCCAACGTCGCGCCGCGCGCCATGCGCGAGATGTGCGCCGCCGCGCTGGCGGGGGACGCACGCCGCGCGCGCGAAATCAACGCGCGCCTGCTCGGCCTGCACAGGCATTTGTTCTGCGAAGCCAGCCCCATCCCCGTAAAATGGGCCGTTGCGCGGCTGGGGCGCATCGAGGAAGGCATCCGCTTGCCGCTCATGCCGCTGTCGGCATCGTGCCATGAGCGTGTGATTGCGGCCATGCGTCAGGCCGGAGCCGAGCCCTGAGAATTGAACCCTGAACCCTCTTTTTTGTCTCATACCCCGTCTATGCGGATTGACTTATTGACTGGAAGCTTATGAACCGTTTTTCCATGCCCCCTGTTTTCGTCGCCATCGCGGCAACGCTCATGCTGGCGGCTTGTGCCACCGAAACCGATATGTTCGAGTCCAAGCGGATTGACTACAAGAGCGCCAAGCCTTCGGCAACATTGGAAGTGCCCCCTGACTTGACCGCCCCCAGGTCTGATGACCGTTATGCCGTGCCGGACATTGGCGGCACGCGCGGGGCGGCGACTTATTCAGACTACAGCGCGGATCGTGCCACGCAGCCAGCCCCTGGTTCCACCGGTGTTCTGATCGAGAACGGCAGCATGCGGATCGAGCGCGCGGGCAGCCAACGCTGGCTGGTCGTTCACAGCACGGCGGAAAAAATCTGGCCGCAATTGCGGGATTTCTGGCTTGAACTTGGGTTTACGCTCAACATCGACACGCCGGAGATTGGTGTGCTGGAAACCGATTGGCGTGAGAACCGCGCCAATATCAAGGAAGTCGGTTTACGCAAGCTGATCGGCAAGGTGTTCGACGGAATGTATTCCACGCCTGAACGCGACAAGTTCCGTACCCGCCTCGAACGCGGTGGGGATGATACGGTGGAGATTTACATCAGCCATCGCGGCATGATGGAGATTTATCCCAATGAAGCCAAGGATGCTACGGTCTGGCAACCGCGTCCGGCAGACCCCGAACTGGAAGCCGAGATGCTGCGACGCTTGATGGTGCGCCTGGGCGCGGATGAAGTGCGCGCGCGAAGCGTACTGGCCGAGGCGCAGCGAGAGGAGCGCGCCCAGGTGCAGATCACCGACGGCGAAGCTCTTCTACAGGTAGAGGAGTCGTTCGACCGCGCTTGGAGGCGAGTCGGCCTGGCACTGGATCGCGTGAATTTCACGGTCGAGGATCGAGATCGCGCCAAGGGGCTTTATTACGTGCGCTACGTCGATCCTGATTCCGACAACGCATCAAAAGGTTTCTTCTCCAAGCTCTTCGGCAGCGGGAAAAAGCGTGACGGTGGCGAATACCGCCTGTTGGTAGAAGGGCAGGGCAGCCGCTCGACCGTCAGCGTACTGACGCCAGAGGGCGGAGCCGACCAGTCGCCGACCGCGCGCAAGATACTCAGCCTGCTTCAGCAGGAATTGCGCTGAGGGCGAGTTTGACAGGGCAGGGGCAATATATCGGTTTCCTGGTCACGCACTGGCGCGTTCCGGCACATAACGCCGGATACGCGCCAGTGTTTTGACAAGCCCATCGCATACGCCAAAAACGCAATTTTCTACAAGAAATATTCGCAACCAGTCCGTACTCTTTGCCGTGTTATCGCAAGGAGGAAATATGGATGCCCTTTTTCCGAAAAGAATCAATCGAAATTGATCCACCCAGCGGTGAATGCTACGAGAATAGAGTTGTAGCTCCCTCTCTTACTCCGGATTGCTACAATAAGTGCGTAGTTGAGGTGACAGGCAATGAGACACCAATGAAACCGAACACCGAACGTGACATGAACATATCGGTATGTGATGATAACGGTAATTTCGAGGCATATACTCTTCAGGTTTATAACCGTAAGGTGCTTTTGGATTATGAAAGAACACATTTTGAGCCACCCCTGCCTGATGGCAGGGGATACCTCGATACGGTCTTGGGGAGCCTCAAACTTCCCGTTACGCTTTGTCTCGCTTGACTCCGCCACTCATTACGGAGATTGCGCGAGACACATGTTCAATCTTTTGATTTTTATGTCTGCCGGGACAGACAGAGGGGAGTCTAGATGAATGAAAAAATTTCAGTTGTAATTCCTTGTTATTATTCTGAAAAAACGATTCAGCATGTTGTGGAACAGACAATAGAAGTGTTTGATGGAATGGGATTTTCTTTTTATGAATTTGTATTGGTAAACGATGGTTCGCAGGATGGTACTTATCTAAAAATTTTAGAACTATCAGAAAAATATTCTTTTGTGAAAGGCATTGACCTCTCCAAAAACTGTGGTCAACATAATGCTATTCTCGCTGGTATGAAGTTTGCGGATGGAGACTATATTTTGGGTATGGACGATGATATGCAGACCCATCCGTCACAAATTCAGAAGTTGTTTCATAAAATATCGGAAGGTTACGATATGATTTACGGAAAATTTCCTGTTCGTAATCATTCCGCTTTACGTAAT
>WRJU01000081.1 GCA_009778425.1 Pseudomonadota bacterium | reverse complement strand
ATGAACTTCATGGTCAACACGTCGCCGCTGGCCGGGCGCGAAGGCAAATACGTCACCAGCCGCCAGATACGCGAACGGCTGGAAAAAGAACTGCTCAAGAACGTCGCCCTGCGGGTCAATTTCACCGAAGACACCGACGTGTTTGAAGTCTCAGGCCGGGGCGAACTGCATCTGACCATCCTGCTCGAAAACATGCGCCGCGAAGGGTTTGAACTGGCCGTCGGACGCCCCCGCGTGGTCTGCAAGGACATTGACGGGGTCAGGAGCGAGCCTTATGAACTGCTCACCGTCGACGTCGAAGAAAACCACCAGGGCAACGTCATGGAAGAGCTTGGGCAACGCCGGGGAGAGTTGCAGGACATGCAGCCCGACGGCAAAGGCCGTGTGCGGCTCGAATACCGGATACCGGCGCGCGGGCTCATCGGTTTCCAGGGTGAATTCCTCACGCTGACCCGTGGCACGGGAATCGCCAGCCACGTCTTCGACGATTACGGCCCGCTCGCGGGCAGCATGTCCGAGCGCAGGAACGGCGTGCTCGTCTCCCAGAACGACGGCGCGGCGGTTGCCTACGCGCTCTGGAACCTGCAAGACAGGGGGCGCATGATCGTCAGTCCGGGCGAAACGCTCTACGAAGGCATGATTATCGGCATACACAGCCGCGACAACGACCTCGTCGTCAACCCGATCAAGGGCAAGCAACTCACCAACATCCGCGCGTCGGGCAAGGACGAAGCGGTCAACCTCACCCCCCCGATCACGCTCACGCTGGAATCGGCGGTCGAATTCATCGACGACGACGAACTCGTGGAAATCACCCCGAAGAACATTCGCCTGCGCAAGCGCTACTTGAAAGAAATCGACCGCCGCCGGGCATCACGCACCGAGACAGCGTAAGTCTTTTCCAGATCAAGCTCTCGCCGCAATGAACGCCTTAACGGCGTCAACATCCGGCGGCATGACCTCGACCCGCTGTGGCAAGGCTTCCAGCCCTTGCAGGTCGGCGGGGATTTCGGGGTCGCGCCCGAGGGCTTCGCGGAGCGTGTCGGCGAACTTCGCTGGCTGCGCGGTTTCCATCACCAGTAAAGGAACACCGTCGGGCAAGTCGGCAGCATGCCGCGAAGCGACTTTCACGCCGTCGGCGGTGTGGGGGTCGATCATCACGCCGTGGCGCGCATGAACTTCCCGAATCGTCGCCAGGCGGTCGGCATGCGTACTCGTGCCGGAGACGATACCGAATTCGGGCAGGCGCGTAAAAAACGGCGTATCAGAGAGGTCGAACGCGCCGCCCGCGTCGACCTCTTTCCACAGTCCGGCTACCGTGGCCGGATTGCGGTCGACGAGATCGAAGATGAAGCGCTCGAAATTCGACGCCTTTGAAATGTCCATCGACGGGCTGGAAGTGACGTGCGTCTCACTGGCTTTGCGTGGGCGATATACGCCAGTGCGGAAAAACTCGCCGAGCACATCGTTTTCGTTGGTCGCCAGAATCAGCCGTGCGACGGGCAAGCCCATGCAGCGCGCGACGTGGCCGGCGAAAATGTTGCCGAAATTACCCGTAGGTACGCAAAAGGCCACCTGTTGCGCGTTGCTGGAAGTCGCTGCGAAATACCCGTGGAAGTAATAGACCACCTGCGCCGCAATCCGCGCCCAGTTGATGGAATTGACCGCGCCGATGCGATGCCGTGCCTTGAAAGCGGCATCACTGGAAACTGCTTTCACGATGTCCTGCGCGTCATCGAACATGCCGGTGACGGCGATATTGAAGATGTTTTCATCGGCAAGCGAGTACATTTGCGCCCGCTGGAAGGCACTCATCTTTCCATGCGGCGAGAGCATGAACACCTTGACGTGGGACTTCCCGCGCATCGCGTATTCCGCCGCCGAGCCGGTATCGCCGGAGGTCGCGCCCAGGATGTTGATCGTCTCCCCACGCTTGGTGAGCACGTACTCGAAAAGATTGCCGAGCAACTGCATCGCCATGTCCTTGAAGGCGAGCGTCGGGCCATTGGAGAGCGCGAGCAAGCCCAGTTTGCCCGGTTCCAGCCAACGCAACGGAACGATCCGGGTCGGGTCGTCGCCCGTGCGGGCATGGCGGTAAATATTGGCGGTATAAGTGCGGGCGCAAATGTCGCGCAAATCGTCGGCAGGGATGTCGGTGATGAATTTCGAGAGAATCTCAAACGCCAGGTCGGCATACGGCAGATGCCGCCAGGCATCGAGTTCGGCGCGAGAAACCGCAGGGAAGGACTCCGGCAGATACAGGCCGCCGTCCGGAGCCAGGCCACCAAGGAGGATGTCGCAAAATTCGGGGCGGGCAGCGTGACCGCGGGTGGAAAAATACTTCATGAAAAAACGATTCCTGGAAAAAGCGGGTATAAACCCGTAGAGAAGCCGGAACTTAATCTAATATACTAGCATCCCCCCAATAACCAGTAGATGATGCTTCACATGAAACTCGAAACTCTCGCCGTTCACGGCGGCTACACGATTGACCCTACTACCCGCGCCGTCGCGGTTCCGATTTACCAGACGACTTCGTACGCATTCAACGATGCCCAGCATGGAGCCGACCTGTTTGACCTCAAGGTTTCTGGCGACATCTACACCCGAATCGGCAACCCCACCACTGCCGTGCTGGAAGCACGCATCGCAGCCATGGAAGGGGGTGTCGGCGCGCTGGCCGTGGCTTCAGGCATGGCCGCCATCACTTACGCCATCCAGACCATCGCAGGGGCGGGCGACAACATCGTTTCCGCTTCCACCCTGTACGGCGGAACCTACAACCTTTTCGCCCACTCCCTGCCGAGCCTGGGCATCGAGGCGCGTTTTGCCGACGTTCGCGCCCCGGAGAGTTTCGAGCGCCTCATCGACGGGCGTACCAAGGCAATCTATTGCGAATCCATCGGCAACCCTCTGGGCAACATCACCGATTTCGAGCGTCTGGCCGAAATTGCCCATAAGGCGGGCATTCCGCTCATCGTCGACAATACCGTCCCTTCTCCCTACCTGTGCCGTCCCTTCGAGCACGGTGCGGACATCGTGGTGCATTCGCTTACCAAATACCTCGGCGGCCACGGCAACTCGCTCGGCGGGATCATCGTCGATTCCGGCAAATTTCCCTGGGCCGAACACAAGGCGCGTTTCCCCCAGCTCACCGACCCTGATCCCGCCTATCACGGCGTCGTCTACACCGAAGCGATGGGCGCAGCGGCCTACATCGCCCGCGCGCGCGTCGTGCCGCTCCGCAGCCAGGGCGCGGCGCTGTCGCCCTTCAACGCCTTCCTGATCCTTCAGGGCGTGGAAACCCTTGCGGTACGCATGGACCGTATTTGCGAAAACGCGCTCAAGGCGGCTCAATTCCTCAAGAGCCATCCCAAGGCGTCATGGGTCAATTACGCGGGGCTGCCTGATCACTCCGATTACCCGCTGGTGCAGAAGTATTTCGGAGGTCGCGCGTCGGGCATCATGTCCTTTGGCGTAAAAGGTGGCCGCGAAGCGGGCGCGCGCTTCCAGGACGCGCTGAAACTCGTCCTGCGGCTGGTCAACATCGGGGATGCTCGCTCGCTTGCCTGCCACCCGGCCTCCACCACTCATCGCCAGTTGAACGACGAGGAACTTAAAACAGCGGGGGTGTCGCCCGACATGGTACGGCTGAGCATCGGCATCGAACACATCGGCGACATCCTCGCCGATCTCGATCAGGCGCTGGCAGCGGTCTGACCCGTACCGATTCTCTCCACGCTTCCCAGAAACGCCGCTCCGGGTCATTGCACCCAGAGCGGCGTGGTCGCGCGTCTCGTCTGAACGCCACAACAATCAGGCAGCTCACTGGCAAGCTGCCCGTTCCAACGCGCCATTGCGAACACCGTCCAGAAGACATCCCGTGATGAAATGCGCGGCCTTTCGTCGCCCCGCCCTCAAGCCTCGCCCTATCGCTCCGTAATACAAAACGGGCAAGACAAAGAAACAGCCCGAGAAACATAAACGGAGGTCATCATGTTGATCGTCATGGATATGGAAAACGGCAAAGTCATTCGCGATCCCGTGGCGACAGAGGC
>WRJU01000080.1 GCA_009778425.1 Pseudomonadota bacterium | reverse complement strand
GCGCGAACTCCAGGAAGCCCGTTTTTCGGAGCGTGAATGCGCGGGCAAACTCGAAGACAACATCCGCAACCTGCAACTGGCGGGCGAACAACTCGAAAAGATCGTCAGCGAACGGTCGGCCCGTGAAGCGGAAATCGAAGCCACCGACGACAGCCGTTGCAGGGAGTCCCTGCAAATGGCGCTCGATGCGCGCGGTGGCCGCGAAGCCGCTCTGGCCTCCTGCCGCGACGCGCTCGAACAGGCAGTAGCCGCCCTGCGCGAGCTTGAAGAACTGCGCCTGCGCATCGAACATGAAGCGGCTCCCCTGCGCGCGCGCGTGGCCGATCTGAGGCTGGAAGCGCAGGCGGCGGAATTGGCCGCTGCGCAATTTGACGAGAGGCTGGCAGAGGCGGGGGCCGATGAAGCCGCGCTGGCCCCGCTGCTGACCAATGCGCCAAGTGAAAATGCCTTGCAGCGCGAAGTGGCGCGTCTCGGACGGGAAATCGCCGCCCTGGGCGCGGTCAACCTTGCCGCAGTCGAAGAACTGCGTACCGCTGCCGAGCGCAAGTCTTACCTGGATGCCCAGAACGACGACCTGCTCACGGCCATTGTGACGCTGGAAGATGCCATTCGCCGCATCGACAGGGAAACGCGCGAAATGCTGCAAACGACATACAATACGGTCAATGAGCATTTCGGCAGACTGTTTCCGCAACTTTTTGGCGGCGGGCGGGCAGAGCTGGTGTTGACCGGTGAGGAAATTCTCGATGCGGGCATCCAGATCGTGGCGCAGCCCCCCGGCAAGAAAAACGCTACCATCCAGTTGCTATCCGGCGGCGAAAAGGCTTTGACCGCGATTGCGCTGGTATTCGCCATGTTCCATCTCAACCCGGCTCCGTTCTGTATGCTCGACGAGGTCGACGCGCCGCTGGATGACGCCAATACCGTGCGCTATGCCGAAATGGTGAAACACATGTCCTTGCAGACGCAATTTATTTTCATCAGCCACAATAAGATTACGATGGAAGCTGCGCCGCAACTCGTTGGGGTCACCATGCAGGAACAGGGCGTATCGAGAGTGGTAGAAGTCGACATCGAGGCCGCGATGCGCATGGCCGAACCGGCGGCGGCATGATGGAAAATTGCGGATCAACAATGGAAAGGACGCGGTAAGTATGGATACGCTGCAAATCGTATTGATCGGAATCATCGTTGCCGTCGTCGTGAGCGTCATCGCTTTCAACAAATGGCAGGAAAGGCGGCATCGGCATCGTGCCGACCGCGCGTTTCCGGGCAATCTGCGCGATCCCTTGCTCGAACGGGGAGACGATAGCGACGTCCCCTTCGTGCCGGACGAACCGGCGGTCGGGAAACAGGAGGAGGGCACGGAGAGGAACCATGACGAGGCCGATGCCGATGAGCAAGCGGCCATGCTGCCGGACGGCAAGCGCAACCAACAAACTTATCATCAGCCGCCCAGGCAGCGGGTGAGGCCGCCCCTGCCTGACAGGCTCGATCCCCGCATTGATTGCTGCATCCGCATCGAGGCTGTGGAACCCATCGAAGTGCCGCGTTTTTGGGCGGCGCAAGCCGAGGTGTTCGACGCCATCGCGCGAACCCTGCGCTGGTATGCGTTCGATGACCGTGAGAACCAGTGGCGCAGGATCAACGGGAATGCCGTCGGCTCGCATCATTGGTTCCTGGCCGCGCTGCAACTGGTTGATCGGAGGGGGATGGTCAGCGAGGGGGACTTCCTGCACTACACCCGTGGCGTACAGCGCCTTGCCGACCAGTTCCGTTCAGTTCCGGCGGGCATCCCTTCGCGAGCTGAAATCCTGGGAAATGCCAAGGCGCTCGACCGCTTCTGCGCCGAAGTCGATGTGCAGATCGCCATCAACCTGGTTGCCATGCAGCCGATGACGGGAAGCCATATCTTCGCCCTTGCCGAAGCCGAGGGCTTGCGGCTGGAGGGCGATGGTTCCTTCCACGCCCGTGCCGCCGATAGTCGTACCCTGTATGTTTTGAGCAACGGAGAGGCGGCGCTTTTCGAGCGGAGCACGATGGCGGGGATGCGGACGCGGCGTTTGAGTTTGATCCTCGACCTGCCGCGCGTGATCGACGCTGCCAGCGAATTTGAAGAGATGATGCGTTTTGCGACCCATCTCGCCAAAAAACTCGGAGCCGACGTGGTCGATGACAACGGACGACCTTTCGGCGCGGAATCCGTGGACGCGATTCGCACCCGTATCCGCCACTACCAGACGCGCATGAGCGAGGAAGGCATTCCGCCGGGCGGTTCATTGGCGCGCCGATTGTTCAGCGCATGAGTATCGGCACCGGGGTGCTGGATCGTGTGCGCTGGCTGCGCCGCGAGATCGAAACCCACAACCGCGCCTACTACGAACTGGACGCGCCGACTATTTCCGATCCAGATTTCGACGCCCTGTTCCGCGAGTTGCGGGAGTTGGAGTCCGCGCACCCGGAACTGGCTACGCCCGATTCTCCCACGCAGCGGGTTGGCGGCAAGCCGCTCGCGCAGTTTGCCCCGGTCACGCATGCCGTGCCCATGCTTTCCATCCAGACCGAAACCGATACCGGCGCGAGCGGAGCCGAACATTTCGACTCGCGGGTACGCCGCGAACTGGAATGGGCCGATCTGAACGTTTCCGCCGAAGTGGAATACGTGGCGGAACTGAAATTCGACGGTCTGGCCGTCAGTCTGCGCTTTGAGCGCGGCATCTTCACGCGGGGCGCGACCCGTGGCGACGGCGTGACCGGCGAAGACATCACGCAGAATCTGAAAACCATTCGTGACATTCCACTGCGCCTTTCGGGGGATGCCCCGCCGCTGCTGGAAGTGCGCGGCGAAGTCTTTATTTGCCGCGATGACCTGGCTCGTTACAACGAAAAGGCGCGGGCACGAGGCGAAAAACCGCTTGTCAATCCTCGTAACGGTGCGGCGGGCAGCCTCCGTCAGCTCGACCCGAAGGTTGCCGCGAGCCGTCCGCTCAAATTTTTCGCTTACGGCATCGGCGCGGTCGATGGCTGGAACCCGCCTGCTACGCATAAGGAATTGCTCGACGCGCTCGCGGCCTTCGGTTTGCCGGTCTGTGCCCATTACGCCGTCGCGCGGGGCTGGCGGGAACTGGCCGATTTTCACGACCGCATGGGCGAAGAACGCTCGCGGATTCCTTTCGACATCGACGGCGTCGTCTACAAGGTCAATAGTCTTACCCTGCAAAACCAACTCGGCTTTCGCTCGCGCGAGCCGCGTTGGGCCGTCGCGCACAAATACCCGGCCGAAGAGGCGCGCACGATCGTCCTCGCCATCGACGTGCAGGTTGGGCGTACCGGCGCACTGACCCCGGTCGCCAAATTGCAACCCGTCTTTGTCGGCGGCGTTACCGTCTCCAACGCCACCCTGCACAACGAAGAAGAAGTTCGCCGCAAGGATGTGCGCGTGGGAGATACCGTCATCGTGCGCCGCGCGGGCGACGTGATTCCCGAAATCGTGACTGTCGTGCCGGATGCGCGTCCCATGAAAGAAGAAGGCGACCTCTTCGCCCGTGTGCCGCTCCACCCCCCGTTTGAACTTCCCGATGTCTGCCCGCAGTGCGGCTCGCATGTCGTGCGCGAGGAAGGCGGAGCTATCGCCCGCTGTTCCGGCGGGCTGGTATGTCCGGCGCAGGCGCGTGGCGCGCTGCTGCACTTCGCCAGCCGCCGCGCGATGGACATCGAAGGGCTGGGCGACAAACTCGTCGACCAACTCATCGCGGGCGGTCACGTCAAAACGCCTGCCGACCTCTATGCGCTTACCGTATCCATGCTCGCATCGCTGGATCGCATGGGCGAAAAATCCGCCGAAAACCTTATGGGCGCAATTGGAAAAAGCCGGCAAACGAACCTTGCCCGTTTCATCTTCGCGTTAGGCATTCGCAATGTCGGTGAATCCACGGCCAAAGACCTGGCACGCCATTTCGGCAATCTTGCCGCCCTGCAAGATGCCGATGCTGCCGCGCTCGAAAACAT
>WRJU01000079.1 GCA_009778425.1 Pseudomonadota bacterium | reverse complement strand
GAATGGGTGATGTTCTCGATGGCATCTTCGATGGGATGGGCGAAGGTGTACATCGGGTAGACGCACCATTTATCGCCGGTGCGGTGATGGGAGGCGCGGCGGATGCGGTAGATCGCCGGGTCGCGCATGTTGATGTTGGGGCTGGCCATGTCGATCTTCGCCCGCAGCACATGCGTACCGTCGGCGAATTCGCCCGCCTTCATGCGGGCGAAGAGTGCAAGGTTTTCTTCAACGAGGCGCGCGCGAAAGGGGCTGTCGGTTCCCGGCTCGGTGAGTGTGCCCCGGCGCTGGCGCATCTCGTCCGCCGTTTGTGAATCGACATAGGCCCTGCCTGCTTTGATCAGCGATTCGGCGCAAGCGTACATGGTGTCGAAATAGTCGGAAGCGAAGTACAGGTGTTGATGCCAGTCGAACCCAAGCCATTGCACGGCTTCGATGATGCTGTCGACGTATTCCTGTTCTTCCTTCTCCGGGTTGGTGTCATCGAACCGCAAATGGCAGATGCCTCCATAGGCCCCGGCAAGCCCGAAGTTGAGGCAGATCGACTTGGCGTGGCCGTAGTGCAGGTAGCCGTTCGGCTCGGGAGGGAAGCGCGTCGTGACCCGGCCATTCCATTTGCCGGTGCGGTTGTCCTCGTCGATGATGTTGCGGATGAAGTTGCTGGCGGGCGCGGCGGGCGCGGGAGGGGCAGGGGGGGTCATTCCTCGTCCTGTTCGTCGATACCAGGGGTTGTCGTTTTCAAATTTTCGATATCTTCTTTGGATAGCTTGGTGATCTCGATGATTACCTCGATCGGGAGGTTCCAGTCGAGCAGTGTGCGTGCGGCTGTGCACAGCATTTCTAAGCGGCTCTTTTCCACGTCAGATAGTGTCTGGAGGGCGAGGTTTTCCATTTGAGCGAGGCCTAAAACGGTAGTTGCAAGCCGGGCCACACGCCATCGATGGCTTTGCGGAACGCTTGCTGGATGCGTTCGAGCGCTGTGCCGTCGTCCGCCTCGAAGCGGAGCACGACGACCGGGGTTGTGTTGGAAGGCCGGGCGAGGCCGAATCCATCGTCGTACTCGACCCGCACACCGTCCAGGGTAATGATTTCGGAGACTTCTCCAAAAGTGGCATTTTCCCGCAATCGCCGCACGAGCTCAAAGGGTTCGCCTTCGTTCATCCTGATGTTGAGTTCGGGCGTGCAGACCGCGTTGGGCAGGGATTTGAGCACTTTGCTGGCGTTGGTATGCCGCGAGAGGATTTCGAGCAGCCGCGCTCCGGCGTAAAGGCCATCGTCGAACCCGTACCAGCGTTCCTTGAAGAACATATGGCCGCTCATTTCACCGGCCAGCGGCGCGCCGGTTTCCTTGAGTTTTGCCTTGACGAGCGCGTGGCCGGTGTTCCACATCGTCGGTTTGCCGCCCCACGCGCATATCCAGCCCGTGAGGTTACGCGTACATTTCACATCAAAGATGATCTCGCCGCCGGGGTTGCGTTCGAGCACATCGGCGGCGAACAGCATCAACTGCCGGTCGGGGTAGATGATTTCGCCGTCCTTCGTGACCACGCCGAGGCGGTCGCCGTCGCCGTCGAACGCAAGCCCGAGTTCGGCGTCGGTCTCAGCAAGGGCGCGAATCAGGTCGCGGAGGTTTTCCGGCTTGCTTGGGTCGGGGTGGTGGTTCGGAAAGCGCCCATCGACTTCGCAGAACAGTTCCGTCACTTCGCACCCCAAGCGGCGGAACAGCGCCGGGGCGATTGCGCCCGCCACGCCGTTGCCGCAGTCAATGGCGATTTTCATCGGGCGGGCGAGTTTTATATCCCCCACGATGCGGGCGATGTAGTCGCCTGTAACATCGGCCTCGCGCCGTGTTCCCGCGCCGTGGGTAAGTTTTCCGTCGGCAATGCGCTGACGGAGCGCCAGGATTTTTTCCCCGAAAAGCGTTTCGCCGCCGAGCACCATCTTCAGGCCGTTGTAGTCGGGCGGATTGTGGCTGCCGGTGACGGAAACGCAGGAATGCGCGCCGAGATGATGCGCCGCGAAGTATGTGACCGGCGTCGGCACGCAACCGATGTCGATGACGTCGACCCCGGCGGCCAGGATGCCTTCGGCGAGCGCGTTGGCGAGTTCCGGGCCGGAAAGCCGCCCATCGCGCCCGATGGCGATGGCTTGCTGCCCGCGCGCAACGGCCTCGCTGCCGAGAGCATGCCCGATGGCTTTCACGGCATCGGCGGTGAGTGTTTTATCGACGATGCCGCGAATGTCGTAAGCCTTGAAAATTTCGGCGGCGGGGAGAGCAGGGGCTGTCATGTCGCGTCATCCGTAGGCACTTTCCGGCTTCAGATTTTGGTGAGCCAGTGTTTGTATTCAGGGGCGCGGCCATTGACGGCGTCGAAGAATTTCGCCTGCAATTTTGCGGTGACGGGGCCGCGATAACCTCCGCCGATGGGGCGATTGTCGAGTTCGCGGATCGGTGTGATTTCGGCGGCGGTCCCGGTGAAAAACGCTTCGTCGGCCAGGTAAATATCATCGCGTGTCAGGCGGCGGGACAGCACGTCCAGCCCCATGTCATTGGCTATCTGAATGACCGTGTCGCGGGTGATGCCGGTAAGCGCCGAGGCGATTTCCGGCTCGATCAGCACACCATCCTTGACGATGAAAAGGTTTTCGCCGGAGCCTTCGGCGACGAACCCCTGTGTATCGAGCAAAAGCGCTTCATCATAGCCGTCGCGCGTGGCTTCGAGATTGGCGAGGATGGAATTGGTATAAGCGCCTGCGACTTTGGCGCGCGGCATCGTGACATTGACATGATGGCGGGCGAAGGACGACACCTTGACGCGGATGCCGTGCTCCAGAGCCTCGTCGCCGAGATACGCGCCCCAGGGCCAGGCGGCGATGGCGACATGCACCCTGGCGCCTACGGTGGAGACCCCCATCTTTTCCGAGCCGTAGTAGGCGATGGGACGGATATAGCATTCCCTGAAGTTGTTGGTGCGCACGACTTCCCTTTGCGCTTCCATCAAGGTTTCCTGGGAATAGGGGATGTCCATCTGATAGATGCGGCAGGAATTGATCAGCCGCGTCGTATGCTCGATCAAGCGGAAAATCGCGGGGCCGTCGGTGGAGTCATAGACTCGCAAGCCTTCAAACACGGCCAGACCGTAATGCAGGGAATGGGTCAGCACATGCGTGGTTGCTTCGCGCCACGGGATGAGCTTGCCGTCTTTCCAGATGAAGCCGTCGCGATCAGCCATTGACATTTTGATATTCTCCACCGGTTGAGAAAGTGAGTCGGAAATGCTTGCCGCCAGAGACGGAAGATCGATAATTTTAACGCAAAGTGAGAAAGCATGCCGAGCAATGGCGAGTGGGCGTTAGAATAAACGAATTGACCCCTTTACCCCTTCCTATCATCATGAATCACCGCTGGAAACCAAACGTCACCGTTGCCGCTGTCATCGAACGCGATGGCCGTTTTTTGCTGGTCGAAGAAGAAACCGCCGATGGCTTGCGCTTCAATCAGCCTGCCGGGCACCTCGAGGCGAATGAATCACTGCTCTGCGCGGTTGCCCGCGAGACGATGGAAGAGACCGCGCATCCATTTGTTCCAGAATATCTGGTGGGGGTCTACCAATGGCCGCGCCCGCAGGGGGATGTCGCCTACCTGCGGTTTGCCTTCGGTGGTTGGGCGGGGGAAGGCGACCCGGCACGCGCGCTTGACGAGGGCATCGTGCGCGCGGTCTGGATGACGCTCGAAGAACTCCGGGCAACGCACGCGCGTCACCGCAGCCCGCTCGTCCTGCAATGCGTGGAAGACTGGCTGTCCGGGCGGCGCTATGGGCTGGAGTTGTTGCGCCACTATGATTGCGGCGACAGGAACCCATCATGAGCGTGGCGGATGTTGCGGACGGCATGAAAGTCATCGTCGGCATTTCCGGCGGGGTCGATTCCGCCGTCGCGGCCTTGCTGCTCAAGCGCCAGGGTTTTGCGGTGAGCGGCCTTTTCAT
>WRJU01000078.1 GCA_009778425.1 Pseudomonadota bacterium | reverse complement strand
ATCACGGCCAGCGACGCACCGACAAGCGCCCATCCCCATGCCGCCCAAAACGGCAAACCCGCCGCCCATTGCAGGCAGCAGACGCCCAGGAGTATGCCAAACGCGATTAAAGACATTCCCGGATAATGCCAATTACATCAACCGGGCGCAATCTCCATTTCGTGGATCAAGTTGCGTCTTATGATTTTTCCCGTTTATCCTCAACTCGTTTGCTTTTTCCGACCGTGCGCTCGATGCTGCCCGGTTCGAGCAGTTTGACGACCGGGGTAATGAGCAACGCCTGCCTGAGCCGATCGACGACGTGATTCCTGAAATGATCTATTCGCTCGAACGAATCAATGAACGCATCAGGGCGCAATTCCACCATGACCGTCATGCGATCCATACCGGCTTCATTGTCCAGCACGATCCGGTAATGCGGAGCCAAGCCCTGGATACCCGCGAGCACATCTTCCACCTGGCTCGGGAAGATGTTCGTACCCCGCACGATCAGCATGTCGTCGGTGCGGGCGCGCACCTTGGCCATCCGGGCATGTGTGCGCCCACAGGCGCACGGTTCGGTGGTGACGCGCGTCAGGTCGCGCGTCCGGTAGCGCAGCATCGGGAACGCTTCCTTGTCCAGCAGGGTCAGCACCAGTTCGCCCTCGCGGCCTTCCGGCAGCGGCTCATTTGTGACAGGGTTGATGATTTCCCAAAGAAAATGATCTTCGGCGATGTGCTGATGGTCGCGTGAAGACAGGCATTCCGCCGACACGCCGGGGCCATTGACTTCGGTCAGGCCGTAGTTGTCCGTGCAGGTAATGTGCATCCGGCGCTCGATTTCGCGCTTCATCCCAGGCGTGCAGGGCTCGCCCCCGAAAAGCCCGACCCGCAAGCTGGACGAGGCCCAATCGAAACCGAGGCTCTCCCCAACCTCGCACATGTGCAGCGCGTAGGAAGGGGTCGCAATCAGTACCGTGGTTTTGAAGTCCTCGATCATCATCAAATGCCGTTCCGTATTGCCGGAACCTGCGGGAACCATCATGCAGCCCAGTTTTTCGCAACCGTAGTGCAGGCCGAACCCGCCGGTGAACATGCCGTAACCGAACGCCATCTGCACCCGGTCGGCGCGCGTGACGCCGGCCATCGCCGCCAGACGTGCGACGCAATCGCTCCAGACGTCGAGGTCGCTCCGGCTATAGCCAATCACGATAGGCTTGCCGGTCGTCCCTGAGGAAGAGTGCAAACGCACTACGTCGTCGAGCGGGACGGCGCATAGCCCAAAAGGATAGGTGTCGCGCAGAACTTGTTTGTCGGTGAAAGGCAAGCGCCTCACATCCTCCAGGCTGCGGATGTCTTCCGGCCTCACCCCGAGTTCCTGAAAACGCTCCCTGTACCAGGGAACCCGCTCAAATACCCAGGCAAGCTGGCGCTGCAACTTCTCAAGCTGAATCCGGCGAATGGCATCGCGCGGCGCAGTTTCGATTTCAGGGTCGAAACAATTCCCTTGAAAACTATCTATCATGTCAATTTCATTAACGGCCTTGATGCGGCGCGTTACATTTCATATGGTTTCGATATTTCGTCCTGCGAGACGAGTTCGACCGGCTGATGCTGCAAGGCCGCTTCCGCAGAAGCCGTGTCATCCACATGAAGCGCAATGATGGTGGAAATCAGGGAATAGCTGTAGAGCACATTGATGCCCGCTTCCGCAATAACCCCCATGACACGCGCCAGTTCCCCCGGCTTGTCGGGCAGGCGGATGCACAACACCTGCGCCTGGGTGGCGGCACAGCCCCGTGTGAGCAGCACGTCCAGCGCAATATCGGGCTTATCCAGAATAAAACGCGCAATCCCGTAATCGCCCGTGTCGGACGCCGAATAACCGCGCACATTGATTCCCGTGGTCTCGAAAGCATCAAGGATGTTTTTCAAATGCCCCGGCTGGTTTTCGAGGAAAACGCTGATTTGCGAAACTGCCATAATGACACTGCTCTCCCGCCATAATCGCGCAAGGCACGATTTTCTTCAAAAAACAAGTGGTAATAATACTTTAAGAGTTGTCCCGCGTATTTATTTTATCATATTTCAGCAAACACCGCATCATCAAGAGTGTGATTGAATAGGATATATCTTTTGTGATAGTTTCTTGCTTTCCGACCCTGAGGAATATGAGCATGTATCAAGCCCCGGCCTTTGTGTTCATGACAGAGCAAATCGACAAAACATTGTGGCATATATCACAAGAATGATGTGATGTTTTACCTTGGCATATTTCAACACACCGGGCTAGTATTAAGCGTGACTTCATCAAAGCGTAGCCTTTCAGTGACAATGAAATAATTCATGGCTTACGCCGCAACCTTCATGCCTACCGATCCAGCCTCTCCTTCTCCCGACACCTGGCGCGCCCGCTTGATCGGATGGTGGCCTTATGTCCTGCTGGTGCTGCTGGTCATCGTGAGCCTCGGTTCCACCCTGCTCGCCGCCTCTCTCACCCCGTCCAACGGCATGACCTGGTTCCTTATTGGCGTCCTGGTGATCGGGGAAGTCGCGGTCATCGGGTTCGCCATCGCCTTGGGCGTAAAGAAAATATACCGGGAAATGCGCCAGGAACTCAGAAACCATGCCAACGCGACAGCCGTGCTGCAGCAGGCCGATACCTTCCGTCAGGCAATCGAGGCATCGACCACCGGCGGGTTGCGCGCCCGCACCAACGAGGGGCGCATCACCTACGTGAGTCCGGCCTTTTGCCGCATGACCGGCTTCAGCAGTGAAGAAGTCGTCGGCACATGCTTTCCTGCCGTCCCATACTGGAACCCCCTGCAATCCGAGAGCAACCTGGAACAGTTCAACCGGGCCATGAACGGGGAAAATCCGAGCAACGGCCTGGAAGTCTCCATGCAGCGCAAGAATGGCGAGACGTTCGACGCGCTCGTCATCGAAAGCCCGTTCATTGACGCTACCGGTCAACATGTCGGCTGGCTGGGCGCGGTCATTGACATTACCGAGCAAAAACGCCTCCGCGAACAAAGTCGGCTGCAATACGAGCGCCTGAATACCACATCCCGGCTCATCACCCTGGGGGAAATGGCCTCGACGATGGCGCACGAACTCAACCAACCCCTGACTGCGATTTCCAGTTACGTCACCGGCTGCCTGAACCAACTCGACTCGAACCAGGCCAACATCCAGGAACTAAAGGATGTTCAGCACAAGATCGCCCGGCAGGCACGGCGTGCGGCGGGCATCATCGGGCGGGTTCATTCCTTCGTTCGCCGCGCCGAACCCGTTTTCGCGCCTTGCGACATCAATTTTATCGTGCGCGAAGCCATTGCCCTGATTGAAACCAGCGCCGCCAAGCATGAATCGCGCATTGTTTGCGAACTCCAGAGAAATTTGCCGCTTGTCAGCACCGACATCCAGATGATCGAGCAGGTCATCATCAACCTGTTGCGCAACGCTATCGACGCCATGGCCGAGACTCCTCTGGAAAAACGGCGGATCAACATTTCCACCTACCTGACCGACAACGGTGTTTCCCTATCCATTGCCGACCAGGGCTGCGGCATTCCCCCGGAAATCGCGCCCCATTTGTTCGATTCCTTTTTCACGACAAAAAGCAAAGGTATGGGCATGGGGCTGAATATCTGCCGCACGATCATCGAGCTGCACCACGGACAGCTTATGTTTGAACCCAACCCGTCCGGGGGAACCGTTTTCACCCTTACCCTGCGCACAATTCCGTTAAATGCGGAGTGAAAGATGACCACAATGACTACAACAAACCGAGCTTATGTTATTGATGACGACGAAGCCATATGTGATGCCCTCGCATGGCAGCTACGTACACGCAAAATCGAGTGTACGACCTGGTCGAGCGCGGAAGATTTCTTGGCCGCCTGGCAGCCCGAATGGTCCGGCTGCATCGTGCTGGACATCCGGCTCAATGGAATATGCGGGCTCGACTGTTTCGATACGCTGATCGAAAACCATTGCCAGTT
>WRJU01000077.1 GCA_009778425.1 Pseudomonadota bacterium | reverse complement strand
TGCTTGGCATCCGCAAACATCTGAACCTGTTTGCCAACCTGCGGCCTGCCGTGCTTTATCCGGAATTGGCGAATGCTTCCACCCTGAAACCGGAAATCGTTTCCGGGTTGGATATTCTGATCGTGCGTGAATTGACCGGAGATATTTATTTCGGGCAGCCGCGCGGAATTGAAAATCGCAATGGCGAGCGTTTCGGTTTCAATACCATGCACTATTCGGAGTCCGAAATCCGCCGTATTGGCCGTGTTGCGTTCGAGGCCGCCCGGAGGCGCAATAAAAAAGTGTGTTCCGTCGACAAGATGAACGTGCTGGAAACGACCCAGCTCTGGCGCGACGTCATGAATGAGCTTGCGCCGGAATATCCGGATGTGGCGCTCACGCATATGCTGGTGGATAACGCGGCCATGCAGCTTGTACGCGCGCCACGGCAATTTGACGTCATGGTAACTGGCAATATGTTCGGCGATATTCTCTCCGATGAGGCTTCCATGTTGACCGGCTCCATTGGCATGCTGCCTTCGGCCTCATTGGACGAAAATAATAAAGGGCTCTATGAGCCGTCGCACGGTTCCGCTCCGGACATTGCCGGACGGGACGTGGCCAATCCCCTGGCAACCATTCTTTCCGCTGCCATGATGCTTCGCTATTCCTTCAATCTGGAAGAAGAAGCGAAAAAAGTGGAAATGGCAGTCAAAAAAGTGTTAGCACGGGGATTGCGCACGGACGATATTTACGAGGCGGGTATGATTCGCGTGGGTACAAAACAAATGGGCGACGCAGTGCTGGCGGAGCTTGGGTGATTTGACACGCGTTATTTTTTGTAATGAGGTTTTCCGCGCGGGAGCGTGTTTTGGTTTTGTGGTGAGGAAAGCATGAAACGAGTAGCTCTGGTAGGTTGGAGAGGAATGGTGGGTTCCGTGCTGATGCAGCGGATGACGGAAGAAAATGATTTCGCTCTTTTTGAACCCATTTATTTCTCGACCTCCAATGCGGGCGGGCAAGCGCCTGTTTTCGGCGGCAAACAGGCCGCGCAGCCTTTGCAGGATGCGACTGATATTGATGTGCTCAGGACGTGCGACATCGTCCTCACCTGCCAGGGCGGCGATTACACGAAAGAAGTGTTTCCCAAGCTGCGCGGCGTGGGTTGGCAGGGACACTGGATCGACGCCGCGTCGGCGCTCAGGATGGCGGACGACGCAGTCATCGTTCTCGATCCGGTCAACCTGGATGTCATCAAGGGTGCGCTCGTGAAGGGCGGCAAGAACTGGATAGGTGGGAATTGCACGGTGTCCTTGATGCTGATGGGGCTGGGCGGGCTGTTCCAACACGACCTCGTCGAATGGGTCTCGTCGATGACCTACCAGGCCGCTTCCGGCGCGGGGGCGCAAAACATGCGCGAACTGCTCTCGCAGATGGGCGCGCTCCACGCGTCGGTGGTCGATTTGCTTGCCGACCCGGCTTCGGCCATTCTCGATATTGACCGCAAGGTGGCTGAAACCATGCGTTCCCCGGCTTTTCCGACCAAGAATTTCCGTGGCGCGCCGCTGGCGGGCAGTCTTATCCCGTGGATCGACGTGCCGGTCGAGTGCGGGCAGTCGAAGGAAGAATGGAAGGGCGGCGCGGAGTGCAACAAGATTCTCGGCAAGCCGCCGTTCCGCGCGGCGGGCAGCATCCCGGTCGATGGCCTGTGCGTGCGTGTCGGGGCCATGCGCTGCCATTCACAGGGGCTGACCATCAAACTGAAAAAGGATGTACCGCTCGACGAGGTTTCTGGAATGATTGCTTCGGCCAACGAATGGGTGAAGGTTGTGCCCAACGAACGCGAGATTTCCGAGCGTGAACTGACCCCTGCTGCAGTAACGGGGACACTTTCCGTTCCTATTGGCCGACTTCACAAATTGGCGATGGGTTCGGAGTATCTTGGGGCGTTTACCGTCGGCGATCAGTTGTTATGGGGCGCCTCGGAGCCGTTGCGCCGTATGTTGCGCATCTTGCTTGAGCAATGAATACGGATGTAATATGGCGATGAAGAACGCCAACGTTGATACGGTAAATTGTTTTGTTATGGATGCCCTCCGCAGTCGCGTTGGTAGTATTCTTTTTCAGTTTGAAACGGTTGTTACGAGTATCGGAAATTAATGGTAAATTGTAACTTCCATTTCGTGATATATCGCCCTTTGCTTGGTTGATGAAAGGGAGCAGGTTTTGAGGATGGCGATGAAACCGATTATTAAGGTGCCCCTGGTCGCGGCAGCGATTCTCTTTTTGCCGTTTGGCGCGCAGGCCGCCGGACTCGGTGAGTTTACCGTCCGGAGCATGCTTGGAGAGCCGCTGAATGCTGAAATTCAGCTCAATGCGACCCAGCAGGAGTTACAGTCACTGACAGCCCGCGTTGCCCCGGCCGAAGCGTTTTCGCAGGGGGGGATTCCTTACGCCAGCTTCGTGCCCAATGTACGGGTCACGGTCGAAAATCGGGGCGACCGCTCGGTGCTGAAGCTCAGCAGCGATGTCCCGGTCAACGAGGCCATTGCCAGTCTGGTCATCCAGTTAAACTGGGACGACGGACGTCTGGCGCGAACCTATAATTTCCTGCTCGAACCGCGCGACCTGGTCATTCGGCAACCCGCTCCCGTCGAACCTGTGCTGGCCGCTCCGCCCACGCCGCCTCCACCTATGGTCGAGAGCCCGCCTCCGCCTCTGCCGGAGATTCAGGTTGCACAGGCTCCGGATCCGGTTCCGGCTGCGGAATTGGATCTTGGGGATGAGCCGACCTTCATTTATTCTGGGCAGCCCGAGCCCGCCGAGCAGTTGGTGCAGGAACCTGCACCTGTAGCCGCCACGCCGCAGGGAAGGCCGCCGGTTGAGCCTGAAAGGGCCTCTCCTCCGCCGATGCCGTCCCCCGCGCCAGCCCCGGCTTACTTTCCGGAAGCCGAGGGGGGCGACCATACCGTCAAATACGGTGAGACCCTGGGAAGCATTGCCAGCCGCCGTATGCCTGCGGATGTGACGCTCGATCAGATGATGATGGCTTTGTACCGCGCCAACCAGACGGCATTCATCGACAACAATATCAACCGGCTCAGAACCGGGGTCATCCTCAAGATGCCGTCTGCCGATGAAGCGCGGAACACCAACGCCACAGAGGCGCGCAGGGAAGTGCGGGTCCAGGCGAAGGATTTCAATGCCTGGCGCGCGCAGGTGGCTTCGGAAGCTGTCCGCCGCCCCGCGCGCTCGACGGAAGAAGACGCCGGGAGTTCACGCAGCATCGATGCGGTTCCGCCGGTTGCCGAGCAGGATCGCGACAAGGTGGTGATTTCCTCTCAGGAAGGCTCCAGGCAAGGCGGCGGCGACGCTGCTCGAATACGGGATTTGGAAACAGACCTCGTTGCGGCGGAAAATGCGCGGAAAGAAGCTGCGGAAAGAGTCAAGGAACTGGAGGCAATCAAGAGCCTGGAAGATCAGCGTACCAAGTTGCAGCAACAGATTGCTTCTGCGCCGTCCGAGCAACCTGTAGCTGAAACGCCCTCTGCTCCTGTGGTCGAGGAGACGCCTCCTGCTCCCGCGACCGCTCCTGAACCTGTCGCCGCCGAGTCTGAAAGTGCGCAGGGTGCCGGTTCTCAGGAGCAGTCTGCTGCAATACAGGTAGAAAACGATTTGTCTGCTCAGGATCAAGAAGACGACCCGCTGATAGCGAAGCTGAAGGAGTTGATAGCCGATCCGATGGCCGTGGGAGTTGTCGCGCTGCTTGCCCTGTTTCTGTTCGGTTTTCTCGCTTTCCGTTCCTGGCAGCGCAAACGTTCTGATATTGGGCTGGATACTCTCTCGCAAGATGTGACGAGCATGTTCCCGGGTGAGGCCACTTCAATCTTCGGGGACAATGGCGGGCAGAGCGTGGATACCACCGCCAGCAGCGTCATTCATACCGATTTCAGCCAGACCGGGTTGTCGATCGACACGAACGAAGGGGTCGACCCGGTGGCCGA
>WRJU01000076.1 GCA_009778425.1 Pseudomonadota bacterium | reverse complement strand
ACGGCGCGATCCTGGCCGGAGGGGTCGGCAGGTGCGAGCGCGGCGGCGCGGATTTGGTCGGCGCGCGCAAGCGTCTCTTCCGGAGTGCGTCCCTTCGAGGTGTCGATGCCGACTTCTCCGGCGACCGCGTAACGCTGCCCATCGGGGCCGGTTTCATAGGAGAAGCTCGCGCCGGAAGTAACCAGGCTGCCGCCTGCGGCCATGTGCGCGGCTTCGTGCGCGCGCACGGCGCGATCCGTGGATTTCAGTTCCTCGACCTGGCGACGGTCAGCGGAGCTGAGTTGTTGTTCAGCGTTGGGACTGTCCGATTTTTGCGAGAGATCATCATTGCGCGAGCGCGGCGCGAAAACGTCCTGTTTCGCGACTTGCCCGGACGCATCGGAACGCCATTGATTCGCGTACGCCGAAGCGCTCTGGATGGTGTTGTCAACGGAAGGGGAGAAGCCGGGAAGCATGGAAATCAAGCGTGACAAATAGATGAAACGGCAAACGGGGTTTCCGCCTCTCTAAGTCTGGGTCATCATCGCGCGTGAGAAAAGCGCCTTCCTTGCCGGGATGCGCGTTATTTCTCGGACAGGCATGTAAATGTGCCGTTGTAGAATGTGCAGGATGCAAAACCGACATTTCGATACCCGTCATTTCGCCCTCGTGCCCGCTGCGGGAAGCGGCGCGCGCATGGGTAAGGAACTGCCCAAGCAGTATCTGCCCTTGCTCGGCAAGCCGCTGATTCATCACGCGCTTGCCGCCCTGTGTGCAGTGCCCGCCATCGAGCGGGTGTTCGTCGTGCTTTCGGTCGATGATGCCGAGTGGGCGCGCTACGATTGGAGCGTTCTGGGTTCTCGCTTGGTACCGCTTTTTTGCGGCGGGCCGACGCGGGCCGATTCGGTGCTGGGCGGTTTGCGCGCGATCAGGGATGAGCTTGCCGCGACGGATTGGGTATTGGTGCATGATGCCGCGCGTCCATGTGTGGCGGGCTGGCAGATCGAGAAGTTGATGCACGAACTGGCGCATGATGACGTGGGGGGGCTTCTGGCCGTCCCTATGGCCGATACCCTCAAACGCGCCGACGAGAGCCAGCGCGTGGCGGGAACCGTTGCGCGCGAGGGCTTATGGCGCGCGCAGACCCCGCAGATGTTCCGCTACACGATGCTGCGCCGCGCATTGGAAGACGCGCGGGATGTGACCGACGAAGCCTCCGCCATCGAAGCCGCCGGTTTGCGCCCCAGGCTCATCGAAGGGGATGCTGCCAATCTCAAGGTCACTTGGCCGCATGACCTTCTGCTCGCGGAATGGATATTGCGCCGCCGCGAAAACGAAGTGGGAAAAACCATCGAGGAGAAGACCCCATGAAATGCGCGATCCGTGTTGGTCAAGGGTTCGACGTCCACGCCTTTGTCAAGGGTCGCCCCCTGATTCTTGGCGGCGTCACGATCCCGTTTGAGCGCGGCTTGCTCGGGCATTCCGACGCCGATGTACTGCTGCATGCCGCCTCAGACGCCTTGCTTGGCGCGGCGGGGCTTGGAGATATTGGCCGCCTCTTTCCCGATACCGACCCGCGCTACAAGGGTGCGGACAGCCGTGCACTCTTGCGCGCGGTGTTCGCAAGGATATGGGAGGCGGGATGGGAAATTGGCAATGTCGATGCGACTATCATTTGCCAAGCCCCAAAAATACAGCCCTACGCGGCGCAAATGGCAGACAACATCGCCAACGATCTCAACATCGTTGCGTCCGCCGTCAACGTCAAGGGCAAGACGACCGAAGGACTCGGTTTCACGGGCCGGGGTGAAGGCATTGCCGCGCAGGCCGCAGTTCTGTTGATGCGGCGGCCAGAATGACTGAAGGCGGGATGCGGGCAGAATCCATCCTTCCGCCTTCTTCACCGGCTGCGCCCGCGCCTTTTCTGCCCATGTCACGCCCTGAGATGGAAGCGCTGGGTTGGGAGGCATGCGACATCATCCTCGTCACGGGCGACGCCTACATTGATCACCCCAGTTTCGGCATGGCGCTCGTGGGGCGGCTGCTGGAAGCGCATGGCTGGAAGGTGGGCATCATCAGCCAACCGGACTGGCGTTCCGCTGAAGCTTTCCGTGCCCTGGGCCGTCCGCGCCTGTATTTCGGTGTCACTGCCGGGAACATGGACTCGATGGTCAACCGTTACACCTCCGAAAGAAAAATCCGCTCCGACGATGCCTACACACCGGACGGCGAACCCGGCAAACGTCCTGATCGTGCCGTCACCGTTTACGCCCAGCGCGCGCGGGAGGCCTTTCCGGGCGTCACCGTGGTTATCGGTTCCATCGAAGCCAGTTTGCGCCGCATCGCCCATTACGACTACTGGAGCGACACCGTGCGGCGTTCGGTGCTGGCGGATTCCAAAGCCGACGTTCTTCTGTTTGGGAATGCCGAACGGGCGCTCATCGACTTTACGCGGCGGCTCGGCGCGGGCGAAAAAGCCGCCGCCATCCGCAATTTGCGCGGCACGGCCTTCATGGTGTCGCCCGGCTGGTGCCCCGAAGGCTGGACGGAGATCGACGCCTCCACGCCTCGCGAGGTTCCGGCGCAAAAGACCGACCGCGCCCGCAGCGTCATCCGCTTGCCGTCCTTTGAACAGGTCAAGGCCGACCCGCTTCACTACGCCCACGCTTCGCGGGTCTTTCACCTCGAATCCAATCCCGGCAACGCGCGGGCACTGACGCAGCGCCACGGCGAAGGGCCGGGTGCGCGGGATGTGTGGCTCAATCCGCCGCCGTTGCCGCTATCAACTATCGAAATGGATTTTGTCTACGGGCTGCCCTATGCCCGTCGACCGCATCCGGCCTATGGCGGTGTGCGTATTCCCGCCTGGGAAATGATTCGTTTCTCCGTCAACATCATGCGCGGATGCTTCGGGGGATGTACCTTCTGCTCCATCACGGAACACGAAGGCCGCATCATTCAGAGCCGTTCCCAGGAATCCATCCTGCGTGAGATCGCGGACATCCGCGCCCGCACTCCGGGCTTCAAGGGGCATATCACCGACCTCGGCGGCCCCACCGCCAACATGTACCGCATGGCTTGCCGGGACAAACGGATCGAGGCCGCTTGCCGTCGGCTGTCCTGTGTCTGGCCTGTTGTTTGTTCCCGGCTCGATACCAGCCACACCCCATTGATTGCGCTCTACCGTGCCGCCCGCGCCGTGCCCGGAGTTAAAAAGATCACCATCGGCTCCGGTGTACGTTATGACCTTGCCGCAAGGTCTCCCGAATACATTACCGAACTGGCCGCGCACCATGTCTCCGGTCTGCTGAAAATTGCGCCCGAGCACAGCGAACCCGGCCCGCTCGCCGCGATGATGAAACCTTCCATCGACACGTTCGACGCCTTTGCCGCGCTTTTCGAGCGCGCCAGCCGCCGCGCGGGCAAAAAGCAGCATCTCGTCCCGTACTTCATCGCCGCCCATCCCGGTACGACGCTTGAGGATATGTTCCGGCTCATGCGTTGGCTGCAAGTGCGCGGTTTTCGTCCGGATCAGGTGCAAACCTTCCTGCCTACGCCGCTCACCCTCGCCACGGCCATGTATCACAGCGGTTTCAATCCGCTGAAGAACATGACTCCTGACCCGGAACCCGTTGCCAGCGCGCGTGGTGAACGACAAAGGCGGCTCCATAAGGCTTTTCTCCGCTGGCACGACCCTGCCAATGCGCGGATGTTGCGCGAGGCGCTTGGAAAGATGGGTGTTGTCGGGTAAATCGAAACTTCTACAGCTAAATATCGCCTGGTTCGGACGGAAGTTATTATCCCCCCAGTTTTTCCACCGCTTCGTTGATGCGGGCGGGTTCGTCGAGTTTGAGGATGCGTTGCACCTTGAGAGCAATCTCGGCGAGG
>WRJU01000075.1 GCA_009778425.1 Pseudomonadota bacterium | reverse complement strand
GACTGGGTTCCGCCGAACACCGCCGCCATCGCCTCGATGGTGGTGCGTACCACGTTGTTGTACGGGTCTTGCTCGGTGAGCGACCAGCCGGAGGTCTGCGAGTGGGTACGCAGCATCATCGACTTCGCGCTCTTCGGGCTGAACTGCTTCATGATCCGGCACCACAGCAGGCGCGCGGCGCGCATCTTGGCGATTTCGAGATAGAAGTTCATCCCCACGCCCCAGAAGAACGACAGACGGCCCGCGAAGGTGTCTACGTCCATCCCGGACTTGATCCCGGTACGCACGTATTCCAGCCCGTCGGCGAGCGTGAAGGCGAGTTCGATGGCCTGGTTCGCGCCCGCTTCCTGGATGTGATAGCCGGAAATCGAGATGGAGTTGAACTTCGGCATGTTCGCCGAGGTGTACTGGAAAATGTCCGCGATGATCCGCATCGAGGGCGACGGCGGATAAATGTAGGTGTTGCGAACCATGAACTCCTTGAGAATGTCGTTCTGGATGGTTCCCGAGAGTTTGTCCTGCGAGACGCCCTGTTCCTCGGCGGCGATGATGTAACCGGCCAGCACCGGCAGCACCGCGCCGTTCATGGTCATCGAGACGGAAATTTTGTCGAGCGGGATGCCGTCGAAGAGAATTTTCATGTCTTCGACCGAGTCGATGGCTACCCCGGCCTTGCCCACGTCGCCGAGCACACGGGGATTGTCGGAATCGTAGCCTCTGTGCGTGGCAAGGTCGAACGCGACCGAAACGCCTTGTCCACCGGCGGCCAGCGCCTTGCGATAAAAGGCGTTGGATTCTTCAGCGGTGGAAAAGCCTGCGTACTGGCGGATCGTCCACGGCTTGACCGCGTACATGGTCGGCTGCGGCCCGCGCAGGAAAGGCTCGAAACCGGGCAGGGTGTCGGTGCAGGGCAGCCCTTCGATGTCCGCCTTCGTATAGAGCGGCTTGACCGTCAGCCCTTCCGGCGTGATCCAGTTGAGGTTCTCGATTTTGCCTTCCGGCGCCTGTTTGGAAGCGGCCTTTGTCCAGGCATCGAGATCGGACGGTTGCGTTTCGGGCTGGTTGGTGTTGGACATGATAACCTCGTTCCAGAACCCGCTATGGAAGCAAAAAACAGCCGCTTGCGCGGCTTTTTGTTTGCACTCCCGTGCGGAAAATTAACTTATACAAGACCGAAAAGACTATAAATAATACCTTGCGTACAATCCTTGGAGCAATCCAGCAACGCCAAGGGTTTACCTGTATTCATCCCTGGTGCGGCATGTGCGCGGGAGGCATTTATTCTCACTGAGCCATGTCGGGGAATCTTCGGCCAATGTCGCTTCTGGCTGAACATACCGGGTTTTTCGTTCTTTGTTGTACAAATGCCCTCCGGAGTGTTTTTTCAGGCGCAAAACGGTTGATGCAGATCAAACATGCTCAAGCCTCCGTAAAAGCCGCGACAAGCCTGTTATCATGACTGTGGGGTCAAGCCTCTTATTGTTTTATCGGTTTGCCAATGGAGGGATTTCGTATGCGTAAACATATTATCGCGGCAGCCATTGCCGCGCTGTCCCTGTCCGGCGTTGTCCTTGCACATGAAGCGGGTGATGTGATTCTGCGCGTCGGCGTTGCCCATGCCGATCCGGATGTCAGCAGTTCGAAAATCAAACTTGATGGCCGCCCACAACCGGGCACTGGCGTGGATGTAGGCAGCGATACGCAACTCGGCCTGACAGCCACTCTCATGGTCATGCCTCACTTCGGCATCGAATTGCTGGCCGCCACTCCGTTTACCCACAAACTCACGATAACGCAAAAAGGATACTCCGACTTTAAGCTGGGTAAAGCTTCGCAACTGCCACCAACGGTCAGCGCCCAATTCTTCTTCCTCAACCCGAAGTCCAGGTTCCAGCCCTATGTAGGCCTCGGTGTGACCTACACCGCGTTCTACAACGAGAAACTTTCCAACGAAGCAAAGGCTGATGGTTTCAGCAACCTTTCGCTGAAAAATTCCTTTGGCCTGACGGGGCAACTCGGCATGGATTATGCGCTTGGCGACAGTCTGTTCCTGAATGCCGCTGTCTGGAGGATGGGGATGTCCACCACGGCCAAGATGAAGGGGCTTTACGGCGATTATAAAGTCGACGTGGATGTCGACCCGTGGGTGTACTTCTTTGGAGTTGGTTTCAAGTTCTGAGCATGACCACGTAACAAGTCGCTCCAGCCGTAAGGAGCGAGCGTCTTGATGATGAACCCCGATCCCCGCTGTGGCGCACGCTACGCGGGGATTTTTTCGCCCAGCACGTAAGTGGCGGTCACGCAGCGGTCGTCTCCCAGCATCATCAGCGCGAAGAGGCGTTCCGTGAGCGTGGTGGCGCGGGCTATGCGCGCTTCGAGCAACGGCGTTGCACGAGGGTCGAGGACGATGAAGTCGGCTTCGCGGCCCGGCAGGAAGTTGCCGATGTGCGCGTCCAGGTAAAGCGCACGCGCGCCGCCCAGGGTGGCGAGGTAAAACCCGGCTTCGGGCGTGAGGGTTTGCCCGGCGAGTTGCAGTACCTTATAGGCTTCGTTGAGCGTTTGCAGCATGGAAAAACTGGTTCCCGCGCCCACGTCGCTCCCCAGCCCCACCCGTAGGCCGAAGTCGCGCGCGCGCCCCAGATCGAACAGGCCGGAACCGAGAAAGAGATTGGAGGTGGGGCAAAAACTCATCGACGCACCGCGAGCCGCCATGCGGCAGCGGTCTTCGTCATCGAGCCAGACGCAATGCGCGAACATGCTGCGCGCGCCGAGTTGGCCGAACCGCTCGTAAATGTCCAGATAGCTGCGCGCGCCGGGATAAAGCCACATCGCCCAAGCCACTTCAGCACGCTGTTCGGCTAGATGCGTTTGCAGGTAAAGGCCGGGCACTTCACCGAAAAGCCGTCCGGCCCGCCGCATTTGTTCTTCCGTGGAAGTGGGCGCGAAGCGCGGGGTAACGGCATAGGCCAGGCGCTCGCGCCCATGCCATTTTTCGATCAGGGCGCGGGATTGGGCGTCGCCCACTGTGTGCGTGTCGCGCAGGAACTCCGGGCAGTTGCGATCCATCAGCACCTTGCCAGCAATCATCCGCATGCGGCGCGCGCGCGCAGCTTCAAACAGGGCGTCGGCGCTGGCGGGATGCACAGTGGTGAAGACCATCGCCGTGGTCGTGCCGTGGCGCAACAGTTGATCGCAGAAGAACCCGGCTCCGGCGGCGGCATAAGCGGGGTCGGCATGGCGGGCTTCGGCGGGCCAGGCGTATTTTTCCAGCCATGTCGTGAGCTGTTCGCCATAACTGGCGATGATTTCCGTTTGCGCGCTGTGAGTATGGGTGTCGATGAAGCCCGGCAGGATCAACTTGCCGGAGCAATCGACGCGGCGGACGTTCATCGGCAGACCGGGTTCGAGTTCCGCCGCCGGCCCGCAATCGAGCACATGACCGTCGCGGACGAGGAGCAGGCCATCGGGAAAATGGACGCAAGCCTCAACCCCATGCCCAATGGGATCGTCAGTGAAGTGGACGATCTCACCGCGCACGGCCAGCAGCAGGGAAGGGGCAGTGGGGATGAGCATGGTGTTTCGAGCCGAAAATGGTACAACCACGCCTGATGTTCTACCTGATTCTACAGCACGGACTTTATTTCGGGAAAACGGGTGTGGCTGCCCCGCGCGCGCCGGGGGGTATCATTCGGCTCTTTCCGGAACCGGGAACGAACGATCCATGAATCCCGTGCTGAAGTACCGAGGCGGCAAATTGCGGGAAATCCCCCATTTCCTGCGCTACGTCCCGGATGATTTCGACCGCTACATCGAACCTTTCCTGGGCGGCGGCGCGCTGTACTTCCACATGGAACCCG
>WRJU01000074.1 GCA_009778425.1 Pseudomonadota bacterium | reverse complement strand
ACGATTGTAGAAACTTGTTCCGGCATCGGTTCGACAAAGGGATGGGGAAAATTGAAGAGCGGAGCCGGATGGATCAGCCTGGACTACGCCACGAGGTTGTAATGATGTCTAATGTGAAGTCTTGAATTACTTTTTGAACCCGTAGAGATACGGGTTTTTTTGTTGTGTGCCCAGCATGGGGGATTCCTGCGGGCGCAAATCCCGCCATAAGTTGATCAGAGCGAATGAAGTGAAGCGCAACTACATGATCCCCGGTACGCTTACGAGGCTGCTGCTATCGAGGTTCCTGTGCCGTACCGTGCCCGCGCTACGGGTCATCGCCAACAGCGAAGTGCCGGAATCGCGCACGATCCGCATCATGGGGATGGTGGGTACGGGGTGAGTGTGGCCGAAGTCAGCCAAAAAGCTCGCTGTGTGATCCAAGCCGCGCCAGCCGGATGGTGTCGGTATCCAGCTTGCGATAGATCAGCAGCAGGTCGGGCTTGATGTGGCATTCACGGTAGCCAGCCCAATCGCCGGAAAGGTCATGGTCGCGGTAGTGCCCATCCAAGGGCTGATCGGTTGCCAGTGCAGCCAGTACCGGCATGAATGCTTCATCGAGCGTGGTGCGGTGCTGCCCCTTGGACTCACGCTTGTAGTCGCGCTTGAAGGCGGACGAGCGATCAATCGTCCGCATGCAGGTCTGCCATCAGATCGTCGATGGTAGTGAACTTCTTGCCCTTACCCGCTTCCAACTCGGCAATGGCCTTGCGCGTCGTTGCGTTGGGTACCTTCACATCAAAGGGCAAGCAGTGTTCGTTGGCGATGCGAAGCATCAGTAGACGGATAGCATCGGAAATTGACAGTCCCATCGCATCAAGCGCACTGGCAGCGCGTTCCTTGGTGTTCGTGTCGATGCGGGCGCGGACGTAGGTATCGGCGGTAGTACTCATGGTATTCCTTTCTTGAACAATTTATGTAGTTCTATTGTAGTCACAGCGTAGCTGCGATGCAAGGCATCGCAGCTTTTGCATTTTTTCTTGGCTCGCTAAAGCTCGTGTTTTGAAAAATATTTTTTAAACAAAAACCCAATAAAAACATAAATGTATAACATTTATATTGAATAAAGAAGTTTCCCACAGCTTTTTTTCTTAGATTGAACTCCATTTTCTGTTGACATCTTCCTTTTGTGTGCTATTCTTCAATCACATCAACCAAGACAGCCAGGAAGTGCAGTCATGAACGACATCCAAAAAACCACAAAAATCTCCACAAAAATTGATCGCCGCATTCTCAGGGAGTTTGAAGAGAAGCTTGAGGCAGCGTGTCTACGTCGGGATGCCTTCTTGAACCGAGTGTTGGAAGATGAATTGCCCCATCTCGACGAAGAGGTGGCTGAAAACTCCTCCGAGGCTCAACAGTTCATCGCAAATCGGCTCGATCAACTCGTCCGGAAGCAGGTGAGTCTGGCTCTTCGTTCTGATCTTGTGGAACGTCTTAACGACATTTGCGAGCGTAAGCGGATTGTGCGTGACGCATTTTTCAATCGTTTATTCTTCTTGTTAGCGGCTTCCAGCGAAGAAATTGACCGATTGTTTTTCGACGGGGAAGGGGAATGGCGATGGGATGTGGAACATCATGCCGATGGCCCTAGAGCACGCGAACGCTTACGTGACCATATCGCGCCGGTGAAAGAACCATTTTGGGCAATTCGTGCAGGGTTGTCTCTCCGCGAGGAAGACGCGAAAGAAAGCGGTGAGCAACTTCCAGGAGGAATCTACTCGGCAGTCTGGGGTAATCCCTTAAACAAGAAAGCTGCAATATTCGCCCTGAACTGCTACCTCCCCAACGAGAAGATTCCAGATCATCCAGATCAACTCGCTTTACTCAAACGAGCTGAAGACTTTTTAGCCTCTCTGATGAACGACTAGGAGGAAATCATGCAAACACGACATGCTCAAATCCGCGCACAGCAACGTGGCATCCCTCCTTTTATTGACCAACTGCTGGATCAATACGGTCATGAAGAGTATGACGGCCGCGGCTGTGTCGTTATGTATTTCGACAAAAACAGCATTCGCAAAATGGAGCACGATATGGGGAAGGGGATCGTTCGTCGTTTTGCGAACTTGCTTTGTGCATACAAGATTCGTAGCAGCGTTGATGGATGCACGCTCACTACGGGGCATCGATACAAACGCATCAGGAGAAAATAAAAGTAAAAGGAATCACGTATCCTTACCGCCCGCCGCGCGAGGATGTGCGTGAACGCGGTGGCTGGCTTCGTGGAACGTTCCTGTGCCGGTTGTCGCTGCGTTTCTGTTCGGCTACGGCTTTCGCAAGTGCGGCGCGGCGGGCGGCAGCGGCGAAGGCAGCGGCGGATTTGGCGGTGGCCGGGTTCTGGGGGGCGGGCGCTGGCGTCGTAGGCGCTTTTTCCTCGCGCTTGGCTCGCCAGATGACGAGAATGTTGCCGATGCGCTGAACGGGCGCGGCATCGAGCCGGTCGCAGATGTCGGTGAGCAGCGCCTCGCGTTCTTCGCGCTCTACCTCCTGGAGGCGCACCTTGATGAGTTCGTGCGCTTGCAGCGAACGCTCCAGTTCGGTGAGAACATTGGGGGTGAGGCCGTTATCGGCGATGGTGACGACGGGGCGCAGGGCATGGGCGCGGGCGCGCAGTTCTTGCCGTTCGGCGGGTGTGAGTTCGATCTTGGGCATTTTGTGTTCAATCTCGGCAGGGGACGGGATTTTAACTCGATATGATATGAAACGAAGCAAGACTAGCAAGGCATGGATGCGCGAGCATCTGACCGATCCTTACGTCCGGCGAGCCAATACCGAAGGCTACCGGGCGCGGGCCGCTTACAAGTTGATGGAGATCGACGAGCGCGACCATCTGTTGCGCCCCGGCGCGGTGGTGGTCGACCTCGGAGCCGCGCCGGGTTCGTGGTGCCAGGTGGCCGCTGAACGTTGCCCAGGCGGGCGGGTGTTCGCGCTCGACCTGTTGCCGATGGCGCCTGTTGCCGGAGTGGACTTCCTGCAAGGCGATTTTTTCGATGAAACTGTGCTCGCCGGATTCGAGCGTCTGCTGGAAGGGCGGCGGGCCGACCTTGTACTGTCGGATATGGCCCCCAATATATCGGGTGTGGCAACCGTGGATCAGGCGCGCTCTGTCCTGCTTTGCGAACTGGCATTGGATTTTGCTGTCTATCGCCTTCAGCCTGACGGCAGGTTTCTGGTCAAGGCGTTTCAAGGGGAAGGTTTCATGGAATTTCGCAGGGAGATGGAGCGCCGCTTTCAAACGGTGCGGGTTCGCAAACCCAAGGCGTCGCGCGACCGCAGCGCAGAGGTTTATCTGCTCGGCGAGGGGCTGCGCGGCTGATGTTCGCGTTGTGTGGCAAATGCCGCGAGCCGACCGCCACGGCAGTATGAGTATCGGTTTGCTGGATGGGCAGATCGCCATTAGAATCAGACATTCCCTCCAACTGTTTTACGCGCTCGCTTGTCGCGGGCTTCCAGGGTAGAAGACATTGAATAACCTTTTCAAGAATTTTGCGATATGGCTCGTGATCGGTGCCGTGTTGCTGACCATGTTCAATCAGTTCAATACATACCAGCCGACTTCGGCGTCGATGGATTATTCCATGTTCATGGACGAAGCCAGGGCCGGACGGATTGCTTCGGTGGTCGTTGATAACAATCGTGTGCTGAAAGCGACGACAAAGGATGGTCGTTCCATCACCGTTTATACCCCTGGCGTTCAGGATATCTGGATGGTGAGCGACCTGATGCGCGCCGGGGTCACGGTGAAGGCAGCGGAGCCGAAGGACGAATCTTTCCTCACCAGCGTATTCGTGTCGTGGTTCCCGAT
>WRJU01000073.1 GCA_009778425.1 Pseudomonadota bacterium | reverse complement strand
GGCAAGACCGTCAACATGATGGAGCTCATCAACAACATCGCCAAACAGCACTCCGGCCTGTCCGTGTTTGCCGGTGTGGGCGAGCGTACCCGCGAGGGCAACGACTTCTATCATGAAATGAAAGACTCGAACGTGCTCGACAAGGTCGCGATGGTGTTCGGTCAGATGAACGAGCCACCGGGCAACCGCCTGCGCGTCGGCCTGACCGGCCTCACGATGGCCGAGCGTTTCCGCGACGAAGGCCGCGACATCCTCTTCTTCGTCGATAATATCTACCGTTACACCCTGGCCGGCGTGGAAGTGTCCGCCCTGCTGGGCCGGATGCCTTCCGCCGTGGGTTATCAGCCGACGCTGGCTGAAGAAATGGGACGCCTGCAAGAGCGCATCACCTCCACCAAGGTCGGTTCCATCACCTCCATCCAGGCCGTGTACGTCCCGGCGGACGACCTGACCGACCCCTCGCCCGCCACCACCTTCCTGCACCTGGACTCCACCGTCGTGCTCTCCCGCGACATCGCCGCGCTCGGTATCTACCCCGCCGTCGATCCGCTCGATTCCACCAGCCGCCAGCTCGACCCGCTGGTCGTCGGCGAAGAGCACTACAACGTGGCGCGCTCCGTGCAGCAGACTCTGCAAAAATATAAGGAGTTGCGTGACATCATCGCCATTCTGGGCATGGACGAACTCTCGCCCGAAGACAAACTCACCGTGGCCCGCGCGCGCAAGATACAGCGTTTCCTTTCGCAGCCCTTCCACGTTGCCGAAGTCTTTACCGGCTCCCCCGGCAAATATGTGACCCTCAAGGACACCATTGCCGGATTCAAGGCCATTGTCACCGGCGAATACGACAGTCTGCCCGAACAGGCGTTCTACATGGTCGGCAGTATCGAGGAAGCGATCGAAAAGGCTCGCAAACTCCAGTAATTTGCCTTGTTTCCGCCCCCGCGCGACTTATCCCTCGCGTGGGGGGCTTGCTCCAGAGGATCAATCATGGCCATGACGGTACATGTGGATGTTGTCAGTGCGGAAGAACAACTTTTTTCAGGCTTGGCGGAGTTTGTCGTCCTGCCCGGTGAATCGGGCGAACTCGGCATCCTGCCCGGCCACACACCGCTAATGACCCGGATCAGGCCGGGTGCGGTGCGAATCAAGATTCCGAACCAGGACGCCGAAGAATTCATTTTTGTCGCTGGCGGCATTCTCGAAGTCCAGCCCAATGGGGTGACGGTGCTTGCCGACACCGCGATCCGTGGCAAAGACCTCGACGAAGCCAAGGCGCTCGATGCCAAGCGCAAGGCCGAAGAAGCGCTGGAGGACAAGAGCGCCAAGATCGACTACGCCAAGGCTCAGGCCGAGTTGATCGAAGCGATTGCCCAGATTCACGCTATCGAGCGCCTGCGCAAGCGCCCGCATTGAAAGCCGCTTTTGACGCTGGCGACCCAAAAAGGAAAAGCCACCTGTCAGTCAGGTGGCTTTTTGTTTTCCGGTCACTGCGGCAAGCAATGCAGATATTCCGGTAGGTTGTAGACGGTGTGTAACAACCGTATTTCCTCTTGGCTCAGGGCAGAAAATATTTTCGTCTTCTGGTTGAAGAAATAGTCGATCAGTTCCGGCGTCATGACCGGGTCGGCTGCGGTATCGAATCGCTGATGAGGAAATTGCCCGTTGGGCAGTGCGGCTACCGTAAAATAGTGATGCAGGTTTTTTTCCAACGGAGCGTCAGCATATTTTTGGAAAAAAACCTCTTTTACTTTTTCAAGATCGAGGTGCGCGCCGACAGCGGGCGCGTCGTTGTAAATATCATTACGGTCTCCAGGGGGACGGGGCAAGCGCCTGAAACACAGGACATCCTCGTAAAACCCGATGTGCTGCGGATGGGCGGCAATCACCAGATGGCGTGTATAAAACCGGTATTCCGCGTATTCATACAGGAATTTCAGTAACGGTATTATGACCCGGTCTTTAATCGCGTGAAAACGCCCATCAATAGCCAATGCCGACATCTCAGCCACATTGCCGCCTTCCCGAAAAATTTCATCCAACCCAAATATCCGCTGCATCGGTAAACCCAGGCCGTTCTCGCGTATCAGCGAGATCGTCCCCACCACCCGCTTCCCGTAGCGGCACATCAGCGTCGATGTCGTCGGCAGCGCGTGGTGAAGCGTTATCCGCAGCCCGGACGGGGTGGGCTCCATGAATCCCGCCCGCACATATTCATCGTGCAGTAGACGAAAGCAGGCTTCCAGTTCTTCCCTGGTTTGGGCAAGTTTGAAAACATATTTCTTCGACAACGGTTTGTCGAGCTGTGCTGTCAGCTCACACGCATTCATGCTCGCTGGTAAGCCTTTCACCGTTTGCGTTCGCGCCTGTGCTCCCGACGGGCCATACGGTACGTAAGCTGCCAGTCCGGGCGCACATCTCGCCACCAGGCACGGTCAAATACCCAGGCCAAGGTGAGCAACAGGGGCGACAGATAATAGTTTGCCGCCGATGCCAGACCACGGGGAAGAACGGTTGGCGATACACGCAAGGCGCGCAGACGTTCCCTGGTCGTTGGGTGCATGGATTGGGGCTCTCTACTGCCGGAGAGCATATCGCCCGGTACTGTGCAGCGCAGGAAACCGGCTGTCATCCCCAGGCACAGGTCGCGGAATGGCCGAACCAACGGCTTTGCCCGTACCTTGCTCTGAGCCAGGACACGCGGCCAGTAATCCCCGGACAGGAACTGCTCTTTGAGCGAGACTTCGATCAGGGTTTCGCCAAGCAGACCGGCATCGACGACCTTGGTTGCCTGCGCGTCAGCCTCGAATTCCTCGATACGCGCCAAGCGCGCCATGTTGCTGTAGAAACGGCCCAACCAGCAATCCACCTGAGCACCGATGGCCGGGAACACATCCTCAAGCCTGTCAAGCGCCCGCAGCCACCACGCCCGCAACAAGGCGCCATACTTGCCCGCCCCTTTGCGCTGTACGGCGAGATGGGCGAACTCATGCGCCAGTACAGCCACCAACTGCGGGCATGTCACGCTGTGCATCAATGGCAAACCAATCAGGAGATGCGTCTCCACCCGCCCGAAGAAACCACGGCGCGGGCGTTGCAGAACCGCCGCATTCATCTCGGGCGTCACCCAGACATGATCGATGCGTCCGGCTTCGAGCACCCATGCCATGCTTTCGATCAGCCTGTGCAGATTACGGGCATCTTCCGGCGACAGGCGCACCCCTTCGGGCAAAGGCAGCGGCACGAACAGTACGGATGATAGCCGTATAGCGAAAAACCCCATCGCGACCAACCATATGCCGCCAAGAAAAAACGCCAGCACCGGCCACTCCGCCCCAAAAACGCTCCAGGCCGCATACGTGCCCAGTGCGCCGACTCCCAGCACCGCTGCAACGAATACCGTTATCAGCAACAAGGCCGTCATCGCGATCAAGGTCAGGCGCGAGGCCAGCCGCTTGCGCAACACGAAGAGCCGGGGATGGAGCATTCGGGAAAAAGCGGCCTGATCAGTCACGAATTCGATGGTATGTTGTTGTTCGTATGGGAAGACTGGCGGTTCCATGATGCTGCTTCGGTAACGGCACGGTAGCAGGAAAAAACCGGCGTTTCAGTCAGCAGACGGGGCAATGCTTCGCCCCTGGGTACGGATATAACACTATTTCTCCGTTTACGCCAGCCCAGATACTACGGGCTTCCGAGTTGTCCGGAGTTCTGGCACGAATCATCCCGCTCCCTTGCCCCGCTCGGCATAAAAGCGTTGCGTAAACCCACGCAAATCATCCGCCTCGATTGCCGCGCGGATACCCGCCATCAACCACTGGTAGTAATGCAGGTTGTGCACGGTA
>WRJU01000072.1 GCA_009778425.1 Pseudomonadota bacterium | reverse complement strand
TCGAACTCTCCAAACGCGACACGGGGCGCACGCTCTACATCCTCGACGAGCCGACCACCGGCCTGCATTTCCAGGACATCGAACTACTGCTGCGCGTCCTCACCCGCTTGCGCGACAACGGAAACACCATCATCGTCATCGAACACAACCTCGACGTCATCAAAACGGCAGACTGGATCATCGACCTCGGCCCTGAAGGCGGCAACGACGGGGGCACGCTCGTCTGTGCCGGTACACCGGAGTCCGTTGCCGCCTGCGCGCAAAGCCACACGGGGCAATATCTGGCGAAGGCGCTGGAGCGGGCGAAGGGTATTTTTTCACCCTAAAAAATCTTGTCTCCGCACTGAGCTTGCAGAACCTCTGTAGCAACACAGCTTCGTCGCATCTTCCGCATAAAATAAGGAAACCGAGGCAAAACACTCGTGGAAGCTCAGGGTTTTGTGGAGGTAATTTTCCAGTTTCTGCATTTAAAAAGCATTCAGGCCAGTCTGACGACTGGCCTGAATGCTTGATTTCATTGGTCGGGGCGGCGGGATTCGAACTCGCGACCCCTTGCACCCCATGCAAGTGCGCTACCAGGCTGCGCTACGCCCCGACTTGGAAAGGCGCGATTGTACAAAATCCGCCCGAAACTTGCCAGAAGAATCTGGCCTCAGAATGCCCTGACCCGTTCAGCCCCGCAACACACCCAACGTGGCTTCGATCTCGGCGCGTAGCTCGATGAGCAGGGCGCGGGCCTGTTCGGCGGCAATGGCGTTTTCCTGATCTTGAATTGCGGCTTCATCGAGCCGGTTGCGCGCCCCTGAGATCGTGAATCCTTCATCGTAGAGCAGGTGGCGAATCTTGCGTATCAGGAGCACCTCATGGTGCTGGTAGTAACGCCGGTTGCCGCTGCGTTTGACGGGCTTGAGTTGGGAAAACTCCTGTTCCCAGTAGCGCAAGACATGCGCCTTGACCCCGCACAGCTCGCTGACTTCGCCAATGGTGAAATAACGCTTGGCGGGAATCGGCGGCAGAGCCGTATCGACAGAAACGGACTCAGGCGTTTCTGTCGGCATGAACAGGTTCCTCCACAGCAGCCTTCAGTTTCTGGCTGGGATGAAAAGTCACGACGCGTCGGGCGGAGATAGGGATTTCTTCACCAGTCTTGGGATTGCGCCCAGGGCGTTGCGGTTTGTCGCGCAACTGAAAATTGCCGAAGCCGGAGAGTTTGACGCTATCCCCCTGTTCCAGGGCCGTGCGAATCTCTTCAAAAAAACCCTCCACCATATCTCTGGCTTCACGTTTATTCAGTCCAACCTGCTCAAAAAGCAGGTCGCCAAGCTCGGCTTTGGTCAAGGTCATGGAATTTCCCCCCTTCAAACGCGCAACCGTCCACCCACGGTGCGCTCAACATGTCGAAGCAACCCGGAGATCGCCTCATCCACTTCGGCGTCTTCGAGGGTACGTAGAGTATCTTGCATGGAAACCCTGAATGCAAGGCTCTTGCAGCCGGATTCGACGCCTTTGCCTTGATAAAGATCGAAAAGCACGATTTCCCGCACGGCGGCGGGGGCGGCTTCTCGCAATGCGTTCAATACCCGATCTGCGGGAACGCTTGCCGGAACTACCAGCGCAAGATCACGCGATACTGTCGGCATGCGCGATATTTCGCCGCTCTCCGGGCAGAGAGCGGAAAGCGCCGCGTCGAGATCGACTTCAAATACGACCGGGGCTGCGCCCAGTTCAAAGCGTTGCACCCAAACGGGATGAAGTTCGCCGATCACACCGATGTTGCGGCCTTCCAGGAACACCGAGGCCGCGCGCCCAGGATGCAGGGCCGGAACCGCTGTGGCCGGCGGTGCGAACGTCAGCGCGCGCGGCGCAAACAGGGCTTCAAGATCGCCTTTGAGGTCGAAGAAATCGACCGCCCGCGCCGACGCTCCCCACTGTTCGGGCAGGGCAAACCCCGCTGCCAGCGCAGCCAGCCGCCGGGGTTGATGGAAACCGGGGACTTCCTCCCCTGCCCCGCCTGCGGCTTGCCCCTGTTCCCGGCGCGTAAAACAGCGCCCCAATTCAAAAACCCGCACACGGTTTTGCTGGCGTTTGCGGTTCGTCGTCAGGTTGGATACCAAGCCCGGAATCAGGCTGGACCGCATCACGTCCATCTGGCTGGCAATCGGGTTGGCGAGCCGAATCGGTGCGGCATTGGCACAAAAATCCCGTTCCCAGGCGGAATCGACGAATGCGTAATTGACGACTTCCTGAAAACCGCGACCAGCTAAAAAGTGGCGCACGTCCCATTCCGTGCGCGCCGATTCGGTGCTGGCAAGCATGCCCAGATTGCCTTGCGGCGCATGGGACGGAATGTTGTCGTAACCATAGAGCCGCGCGATTTCTTCGATGAGGTCTTCCTCGGTTTCGATGTCGAAGCGGAAAGCGGGCGGAACCACCCGCAGTTCGACCGCCAGGTCGCGCACGGTCAGGTGCACACGCTCCAGCAAACTTCGCATGGCCTCAGTATTCAAGTGGATGCCGAGCACCTGACAGGCTCGCGTCGGGCGCAGGACGACTTCCTCGCGGCGCGGCAGATGTTCATCCGAGCGCGCTTCTTCCACCGGGCCGGGTATGCCGCCGCAAATGTCGAGGATGAGTTGCGTGGCGCGCTCGATGGCCGGACGCTGCAACTGGAAATCCACCCCGCGTTCATAGCGGTGCGAGGCGTCGGAAGTGAAACCAAGCACGCGCGCGCGCCCGGTAATGGCCTCTGGCGTGAAGAAGGCAGACTCCAGGAAGACTTCTGCCGTCTCAATGGTGACGCCGGTTTCCTCTCCGCCCATGATCCCGGCCAGCGCCAGCGCGCGGGCTTCGTCGGCAATCAGCAAGGTATCGGGCGCGAGCTTTACGTTCTGTTCGTTCAGGAGCTGCAATTCTTCGCCCGGACGCGGCAGACGAACGTGAATCGCGCCGGAAAGGCGCGCGTTGTCGAAGGCGTGTAAGGGCTGGCCGAGTTCGAGCATCACGTAGTTGGTGATGTCGACCAGGGCGTGGATCGGGCGCAGGCCGGAGCGTTTCAGGCGGTCTTTCATCCAGTTCGGCGTGGAAGCCTTGGCATTCACGCCGCTGATGACACGCCCGCAATAGCGCGGGCACTTTTCAGGCGCATCGAGCACGATGTCGCGGCGCGCTTCATTCGCCGGGGGAACCAGCTTGAGCGGCGCGGGCGTGAGCGGTGCGCCGGTCAGCGCGGCCACTTCCCGCGCCACGCCGGTCAGGCTCAGGCAATCGGCCCGGTTGGGGGTGAGTTTGATGACGAAACAGGTGTCGTCGAGCGCGAGCCATTCGCGGATGTCCATGCCGACCGGGGCATCCTCCTCCAGCGCAAGCAGGCCGCCGTGATCTTCGGACAGCCCCAGTTCGCGCCCTGAACACAGCATGCCGAAGGATTCGACCCCGCGCAGTTTGGCGGCCTTGATGGCGAAATCGCCGGGCAGCACCGCACCCACTTTCGCGCACGGCACTTTCATGCCCACGGCGGCATTGGGCGCGCCGCAAACGATTTGCAGGGGCTCATTCTCGCCGACATCGACCTTGCACAGCTTGAGCTTGTCGGCATTCGGATGTTTTTCGGCCTTGATGATGCGCGCCACCACCACGCCGCTGAAAGGCGGCGCGACCGGATGGGCTTCTTCGACTTCAAGCCCGGCCATGGTCATCAGATGCCCAAGCGCCTCGGAGCCGAGCGGCGGATTGACGAAGGTACGCAACCAGTTTTCGGAAAATTGCATGTTCGCTTACCTTTACCTGTTACCTGAATTGGCTCAAGAAACGCAAATCGCCTTCAAA
>WRJU01000071.1 GCA_009778425.1 Pseudomonadota bacterium | reverse complement strand
TCCACCCGCGTCTCCGACACGCTCAACGTCGTCTGGAAAGCGCAAAGCGCGCAGGAAGCCTATATCTCCATCCTGCTGCTCGATCTGGCCAACGCCTTCGGGCGCAGCGGGCAGGAATGGACATGGATTTGCCGCTGGGCGGAGCGCTTCGCGCCCTATTGCACCCTCAGCCCGGACATCGAGGGGTGCAAGCCCACGACCTATGGGCTGGATCTGACCAGCGACCACGGTTTACGGCCACTGGGCTTGCTGCATAAGGACTCGAACCCACGCTATTTCGATTGCAACAAACTGGCAAGCCAAATCCAGTCCGTCTTCGCGCAGTTCAAGCAGGGGGTATCGCCTTCTTCGCTTGGCCTCGGAGAAGATTGCAGCGTCGATGCCTGCGCCCGCCTGTTGCTGTCGCTCTACCGGCCCTGGGGTTTGGCCTCCGCCGGACGGCGTTTCCCACGGCGGGGCAGCACGGGCGTAGTCGAATTGTGCGCCGAATGGCTCGCCATCGGCTTTCACATCCAGGGCAAATTGTTCGAACAGCCCCGGAGCAACAACCAGCGCGCGATGACGACAAGCAGTTTGGGCTATACGCACGACGAACTGGCGCTCCATGCCTTCGGCGAACGTGCGGCGGGCGTCGAAACCGAATTGACCCGGAACGGAAAGCGCAATTTCAGCCACCAGCACCTCGAAGCCGAACGTCTCGGGCTGGTCTGCGAGCAATGGGAACTGCTCGACCAGTCGGTCGGCGGCTTCCGCTTGCAACAGCGCCCCCACGCGGAGCGTTTTTCGCATCATCAACTGGTGGGGCTGCGCCCGCATGACGGCGAATATTTTCTGCTCGGACAGGTAAGCTGGCTGATGTTCCGCGAAGACGGCCTGCTCGAAGCGGGCATCCACGTCCTGCCCGGCCTGCCGCGAGTCACCGCCGCCCGCCAGCGCACCGAGTCCGACGACCTGCGCGAACCCTACTCCCAGGCGTTCATGATCGAAGCCAGCGAAGTGCTCCAGATCAGCGCTTCATTGATCCTGCCGGAAGGCTGGTACAAGGCCAATGGTATTATCGAGGTTTTCGACGCGGGCCTCGAACGGCGGCTCAGGATGACCCAGCTCTTGCTCAAGGGGCCGAATTTCGAGCAGATCGGTTTCACGGAGCTTTCGGAACCCGCTTAAAACGGCATTCATCGAGTCCTTTTCCATGACAGACGCTCCCACCTCCCCTGCTTCCCCTGAACAGGCTGCATCCGGCCAGACCACGCACTTCGGCTTTCAGACCGTCGCCGAAGAACTCAAGCAAAAAAAAGTAGCCAATGTCTTTTCCTCGGTAGCACAAAAATACGACATCATGAATGATATGATGTCCTTCGGCCTGCACCGGCTATGGAAAGCATTCACCATCGAACTGGCCGGCGTGCGTGAAGGCGACCGTGTGCTCGACGTTGCCGGTGGAACCGCCGACCTGTCGCTTGCTTTCGCGCGCAAGGTCGGCACACGCGGGCAAGTCTGGCTGACCGACATCAACCATGCCATGCTGTCGCGCGGGCGGGATCGCCTCATCGACAAAGGTTTTTCCCTGCCGCTCACCCAGTGCGACGCCGAAAAACTCCCCTTTCCGGAATCCAGCTTCGATTGCGTCACCGTCGCCTTCGGGCTACGCAACATGACCCACAAGGAAATCGCGCTGGCCGAAATGCGGCGGGTGCTGCGCCCCGGCGGCCGCTTGCTGGTACTGGAGTTCTCCCACGTCTGGAAACCTTTATCTCCTCTCTACGATCTCTATTCGTTCAAACTGCTGCCCTGGATGGGCGAAAAAGTGGCGGGCGACGCAGACAGCTACCGTTATCTCGCCGAATCCATCCGCATGCACCCCGAGCAGGAGGAATTAAAAACGATGATGGAACTCGCCGGTCTCAGCAAGGTCGATTATTTCAACCTCAGTGCCGGTATCGTTGCCATCCATCGCGGTTACCGGCTTTGAGCCAGCCGAAAACGCCAGCGCGTTCGACAAGGAAGAAAAAATGGAAAAACGGTATGTGAAAGTCTGGGACGTGCCGACCCGGGTTTTTCATTGGCTTTTGGTGTTATTGACCATTGCCGCGTTTGTCAGCGGGTTTCTGGGAGGCAGCCGCATCGACGTTCACGGCCAGCTCGGGCTGGCTATTGCCGGCTTGCTCGCGTTCCGCCTGGTATGGGGCGTGGTCGGCTCGACTTACGCCCGTTTTATCCAGTTCGTCCCAGGCCCTGCGCGGGTATTTGCCTATCTGCGCGGGCAATGGCATGGACTCGGGCACAACCCGCTCGGGGCGTTCTCGGTGCTTGCCTTTCTCGTATTGATGTCGTTCCAGGTAGTCAGCGGCCTGGTGTCGGATGACAACATCTCCTTTACCGGGCCTCTGAGGGCACTGGTGAGTTCAAGCATCGCCGACAGGTTCACCGGGCTGCATAAACTCAATGCCTGGCTGATCGTGGGGCTGGTGAGTTTGCACACGCTCTCCATCATCTTCTATGCTGTGGTCAAGAAGAACAACCTGCTGTTTCCCATGTTTACCGGCAATAAGGCTGTGGACGACCCCGCGCTGGAATCGGCACGCGGCGGCGGCTGGTTGGCGTTCGTCGTGGCCGTATTGATTGCCGTCGGCGCAGTCTGGATCGCCAACGGCGGCTTGAACCCGGCTCCGCCCCCTCCTCCGCCGCAAACGGCTCCAGCGTGGTAGGGATTTTTCCTCACCCCTGTGGCCGATTACGATTGACCGTCACATCAATGCCTCCCTCTGCAAGCTGGACGGCAAGCGGGTCGCCCGGTTGGAGACCGGTCGCGGTGCGCACGATTTGGCCTTGGGCATTACGGACGATGCTGTAGCCGCGCGTGAGCACGGCGTCCGGGTTCAGTTGACGCAGGCCGGCGGAGAGCGCGTCGAGCCTTTGCCTTTGCGCGCCGATGAGGGCGCGCGCCGCTCTGTCCAAACGTTCCTCGATGCCGCCGATCTGCCTCCGCAGGACGGCGGTCGCAGGAATCCGGGCGTTCAGGCGCAATTCGAGCTTCGAGAGCCGATGGGCGCATTCCCCCAGGCAAACCGTCATCGCTTGCCGGAGGCGCTGGTCGTGGTAAACGGCGCTCTCACGCGCGCGCCGTAAGCGGTCTCGCGGATGGACGAGGCGTAGCGCGCAACGGTCGGTACGTTGCGCCAGGGTTTCCAGTTGCCGCGCGATGGAGTGGCGCAGACGCCGGGCCGTGACGGCGAGGGCGTCGCGAGCGGAAAAATAACCGGCGCTGGCAAGCTCCGCTGCGCCCGTGGGTGTGGGCGCGCGCAGGTTGGCGGCGAAATCGGCGATGGTGAAGTCCGTCTCGTGCCCGATACCGCTCACCACCGGCAAGGGACAGGCGGCAATGGCTCGTGCCAGGGTTTCGTCGTTGAAAGCCCAGAGGTCTTCGAGGCTGCCGCCGCCGCGCACCAACAGGATAAGTTCGATGCCGTCCGCTACCGCGCGCCGCGTGGCGGCAGCGAGCGCCGCGCATAACTGGCGCGGCGCGTCGATGCCCTGGACGGAGGCGGGATAGATCGTCACCGGCAGGCCCGGCGCGCGTCTGCGCAGGGTGACGAGCACATCGCGCAGCGCCGCCGCTGCGGGCGAGGTGATGATGCCGACCCCCCCAGGGAACGTTGGCAGGGGACGGCGGCGAGTCGGGTCGAACAAGCCTTCAGCCGCAAGTTTTTCCTTGAGCCGCCGGAACGCTTCGGCCAAATCCCCGGCTCCCGCCGGACGCAATGCCTCAACGTTGATCTGATAATCGCCGCGCGCCTCATACAGCGT
>WRJU01000070.1 GCA_009778425.1 Pseudomonadota bacterium | reverse complement strand
CCTCTGCGCTCGACGCCGCGCGCAGTGGCGTGAAATCAGTGCACATCATCGACGGGCGGGTGGAACACTGCCTGTTGCTGGAAATTCTCACCGACCACGGAGTCGGGACGATGATTAAAAGCTGTTGAAGGAAATAACGCCGCCCTTACGCCAGCTTGCCTTCCACGAACGTCACCAGTGTTTCAACGGTAGCAAAGGTGGAACCGTCAATTTCGTCATCGCCGATAATAAAGCCGAAGCGTTCTTCGAGCAGGTTCAGCACACCTACCGCCGCCATCGAATCCAGTTCGGGCAGCGCGCCCAAGAGCGGCGTGTCGGGCTGGAATGCCAACGCGCGCCCTTCAAGGCTCAGGGCTTCGTCAACGACTGCCAGCACTTCCCGCCCAATGTCTGTCAATTTGAAATCCGTCAATTTCCAACTCCGATTCGCCCCGCTCATGAGGGGGTCGCTATTATAGGCAGTCTTTTTCCCGGCTCAACCCTGCACCCCGGTGCGAAAAGGCAGCCAGGATGTCAGACTGAACAACTAACCGATAACGCTACGCGACTTGCTCGATGCCCGTGACACTCCTTCATCACCTGATTATCTCTTCCGCCTCCCACGCACCCGAGGCCGTCGCCTTGCGCGCGGGAAGCGTCTCTCTGGATTATCAGGAACTTGCCCATGCCGTCAACTCCTTCGCAGGCGGACTGATCCGCCTGGGGCTTGGCCGGGTCGAGCGGGTCGCCATCTGGCTCGACAAACGGTTCGAGGCCGTCATCGCCTGTTTTGGCACTGCGGCGGCAGGCGGCGCGTTCGTACCCGTCAACCCGGCGCTCAAACCCGCGCAGGTCGGCCATATCCTGCGCGACAGCGGCGCATGCGCCCTCGTTACCAGTCCCGAACGCTTCGCCGGACTCGCCGAAACACTCGCCACCTGCCCCGATCTGCGCCACCTGGTACTGACCGGCAAGCCGGAAACCGCAACGACTGCGCGCGCGTTTGCCACGCATGGATGGGACGAAATCCTGGCGCTGGCTCCAAAAGTTCCCGGCCACCGCGTCATCGACGCCGACATGGCCGCGATTCTCTACACATCGGGCAGCACGGGGCGTCCCAAGGGCGTCGTGCTGTCCCACCGCAATATGGTCGCCGGAGCACAAAGCGTTGCCCATTACCTCGAAAACCGAGCCGACGATGTATTGCTCGCGGCGCTTCCACTGTCGTTCGACGCCGGTTTCTCGCAACTGACCACGGCCTTCTCCGTAGGCGCACGGGCAGTGCTGCTCAATTACCTGCTGCCGCGCGATGTGCTGAAGGCGATGGAGCGCGAGCGCGTGACGGGCTTGACCGCCGTGCCGCCGCTCTGGATACAACTCGCGCAACTCGCGTGGCCTGCGGGAATCAATGAGCATCTGCGCTACTTTGCCAATACCGGCGGGCAACTGCCGCGCACCACGCTGGAGCGCCTGCGCGCCCTGCTGCCCTCAGCCCGACCCTACCTGATGTACGGCCTCACCGAAGCCTTCCGCGCCACCTACCTGCCGCCCGAAGAAATCGACCGCCGTCCCGGCTCCATCGGCAAGGCGATTCCCGACGCCGAAGTGCTCGTATTGCGCGAAGACGGCAGCAAGTGCGCGCCCAATGAGCCGGGTGAACTGGTGCAGCGCGGCTCGCTGGTCGGCCTCGGATACTGGAACGATCCCGAGAAAACCGCCGAACGTTACAAACCCCTGCCCCCGGCAGCGGCAAACCGCGCCCTTGGGCTGGTGATGCCGGAAATCGCGGTTTTCTCCGGCGATACCGTGCGGAGCGACGAAGACGGTTTCCTGTACTTCATTGGCCGCCGCGACGAAATGATCAAAACGTCGGGATACCGGGTCAGCCCCACCGAAATAGAAGAAGTCCTCCACGAAACGGGCCTGGTCGGAGAATGCGCCGCGTTCGGCCTGCCTCACGACACGCTTGGACAAAGCATCGCCGTGGCCATCACCCCCGCTACCGACTGCGCCATCGAGCCGGAAAAACTTGTCGCACAGCTTTTGGATACATGCCGTATTAATATGCCGTCCTACATGATTCCGGCCAGAATCGGGGTATGGCAAGGGATGCTGCCGCGCAATCCGAACGGAAAAATCGACCGTAGCGGATTATTATGCGAGTTGTGCAAAATGGACGGCATTGCTTCGGGAGTTCGCGTAGAGTAAGCCGAAACAAAAATAAGCCGGGCACAATCCTCATCATCCGTGGCGGGGTCGTTCAACCCGGCAGAACAGCGTCTTGAATGTTTCATTTTGTTTCCCAACACAACCTATGACAGGACTCGTCCGGGATCATGAACTCGATCGCTCCCCTGCATGCCCCAATGAAGCTGTTTCCCGTCAGCAATGGCGAATTGATTGTCGGCGGACTCCCCCTGAAACAACTGGTAGCGCGTGTCGGGCGCACACCGTTCTACGTTTATGATCGCAGCCTGCTGACGCGCCGTGTCGAGGAACTACGCGCCGCGCTGCCTACCCGGTTGAAACTGCATTACGCCATCAAGGCCAACCCGATGCCCGCCCTGGTCGCGCATATGGCCTCAAGGGTCGACGGCTGCGACGTGGCATCCGCCGGGGAACTGAAAATAGCGCTCGACTCCGGCATTGCGCCGCGCGACATCAGCTTTGCCGGTCCCGGCAAAAGCGAAGCCGAACTCCAACAGGCTGTCGCTGCCGGAGTCCTGATCATCATCGAGTCTTTCCGCGAAGTCCCGCTCCTGTCGGCCATCTCGAAAGCCTTGGGGCTGCCCGCGCGGGTGGCGGTACGCATCAACCCGGATTTCGAGCTGAAATCTGCGGGCATGAAGATGGGCGGCGGGCCGAAACCTTTTGGCATCGACGTCGCTAGGACACCCGAACTGCTCAAGGTCATCGGAGAGGCAAAACTCGCGTTCGAGGGCTTTCACCTCTTCGTCGGTTCACAGAATCTCCGCGCCGGAGCCATCTCCGAGGCGCTGCGCAAGAGCTACAGCCTTGTCACGGAACTGGCCGCCGACGCACCCGCGCCGATCAAGGTCATCAACCTTGGAGGCGGTTTCGGCATCCCGTATTTTCCGGGCGAGCAAAGCCTTGATCTGACCCCCATCGGAACCACGCTCACCGGCATCGTTGAAGAAGCCGCGAAAACATTTCCGAAAGCCGAAATCATCATCGAGCTTGGCCGTTACCTAGTCGGCGAGGCTGGCCTGTACGTGTGCCGCGTCCTCGATCGCAAAGTCTCGAACGGCGAACTTTTCCTGATCGTCGACGGCGGCATGCACCACCACCTCGCGGCTTCCGGCAATTTCGGGCAAGTGCTGCGCAAGAACTACCCGGTCGCCGTCGGCAGCCGCATGCACGCGATCAAGGCCGAATCCGTCACCATCGTCGGCCCGCTCTGCACGCCGCTCGACATTCTGGCCGAGCGCATGGTTCTGCCACGAGCCGAACCGGGCGACCTGGTTGTGATTTTCCAGTCCGGAGCCTACGGCGCGAGCGCAAGCCCGCAAGCCTTCCTGGGACACCCCCCGCCGCTGGAAGTGCTGGTTTGACGCGCTTGCCAGATGATGCAACCCTCGCCGCCCTGCGCGACACCTGCTGCCCAAGCTGATTTCCGGCGAGTTGCGGGTCAAAAACGCGCTCAAGTCACAATAAATAACAGCCGGGGTGAGTGCACTATTTTTGAGCAACGTTGCACTAGAGCGATTTCGATTCAAATCTATACATTCTTATCCCTCTCCCCTTGAGGGAGAGGGTGCCCCGCAGGGGCGGGAGAGGGGGATG
>WRJU01000069.1 GCA_009778425.1 Pseudomonadota bacterium | reverse complement strand
TAAAACCATTGAATATAAAAGTAAAAATCGTTGAGCCAGGCATGGTCAAAACCCCCCTCTACCGTTCTGCACTGAATTTTCCCTTTGAACAATACCCAGATGAATATCAAGCCAGTTTCAAAAAATGGCATCGTTTCCTGATGAAATACTATGAAAACGGATACGCCCCGGAGTTGGAAGCAGAAACAATCTACAAGGCAGCAAGTAGCAACAACTCAAAGCTAAGATACACGACCGATTTTAATACCAAAGCAATTTTCTTCCTTCGCTCACTTCTTCCACTATCTTTATTTCAAAATATTGTTAGGGCAATTTCTAGATAGAGCGTTTTCTGTTCAAGTGTGTACAAAACTCCCCTCTCCCCTTGCGGGAGAGGGGTCGGGGGAGAGGGAATGCTTGGGAGCGTGACAATAACATTGCACCGCTTTTCCGAATCATCCCACTCCCCGCTCCAATTCCTCAATCCGCTCCGACAGCGCCATCCAGCGGCATTCGGCTTCTTCTATCCAGCCCTGCAAGGAGGCTTGGCGCTTGAGAAATTCCTGCAATTGCGCGCCGCTGCCTCCATTGCCCGCGTCATAGAGCGTGGGGTCAGCAAGGCGCGCTTCGAGCAGTTTTTTCTCGCCCGTCCAGCCAGCCAGTTTTTTTTCGATCTGCTCGATCTCTTTCACGAGGGGCCTGCGCGCCGCAAGCAGCGCCCGACGTTCCGCCTCGGTCTGGGCGCGTTCCGCGCGCCGCGCTTCGCGTCCGGCCAATGCGCCATCCGCGCTCTCCCCTTCGCGCTTGGCGCGCCGTTCCGCCAGCCAGTCGCGGTAATCGTCGAGATCGCCGTCGAAAGGCCGCAAACGCCCGCCGTCAACCAGCAACAGGCAGTCACAGCAAGCCCGCAGCAAAGCGCGGTCGTGCGAAACCAGCACCATCGCGCCGTCGTACTCCTGGAGCGCGCACATGAGGGCATAGCGCATTTCCATGTCCAGGTGGTTGGCGGGCTCATCCAACAGCAGGAGATTGGGCCGTTGCCAGATGAGCAGGGCCAGCGCCAGACGGGATTTTTCACCACCGGAAAACGAACCGCAGGACGCGGTGGCAAGGACGGAGCGGCCATCCCGCCCGTCGCCGCGAAAGTCGAACCCGCCGAGGTAGTCGCGCATGTCCTGTTCGCGGCTCGAAGGGTCGAGCCGCATCATGTGCTGGAGCGGGGATTCTTCAAGGCGCAGGGTCTCAATCTGGTGCTGGGCGAAATACCCGGTTGCCAGCCCCCTGCCCTCGTGCCTACTCCCCGCCGTAAGAGCTATCTGTCCGGCCAGAAGTTTGATGAGGGTAGATTTGCCCGCGCCGTTGCGGCCAAGCAATCCCACGCGATCAAAGGGGCGCAGGGTGAGTTCAATGCCTTCGAGCACGTTTTTCTCTCCGTACCCGGTCGCCCCTTTTTCGATTTGCAGTAAGGGGTCGGGTGCGGCGGGCGCGGGGCGGAAAGAGAAGGAAAACGGAGTATCGGCGTGGGCGGCGGAGATGCGCTCCATGCGTTCAAGCGCCTTGATCCGGCTTTGCGCCTGCCGCGCCTTGGTCGCCTTGGCCCGGAAGCGGCGGATGTAGTCTTCCATATGCGCGATTTCGCGCTGCTGGCGCTCGAAAAGCGCTTGCCGCTGCGCGAGGCGTTCGCCGCGCTGGCGCTCGAAATCGGTATATGAGCCGTTGTAGAGCGTAAGTTGCCCCTGTTCGATGTGGGCGACATGATCGACGCAGGCATCGAGAAATTCCCGGTCGTGCGAAACCAGCAACAGCGTCCCACGATAGCCGCGCAGCCATTGTTCAAGCCAGATGACGGTATCCAGGTCGAGGTGGTTGGTCGGCTCGTCGAGCAGGAGCAGGTCGGAGCGGCACATCAGCGCCTGAGCGAGATTGAGCCGCATCCGCCAGCCGCCGGAAAAATCCGCCACGGCCCGCCCTGCGTCGGCGGGCGCGAAGCCCAGCCCGTCGAGCAACGATTGCGCGCGCGACTTGGCCGCGTAAGCGCCGATTTCCTGCAATCTCGTGTGCAATTCGGCGATGCGCGTACCGTCGTGGGCGGCTTCGGCCTCGATCAGATCGGTCTCGATGCGCCGCAGTTCGGCGTCCCCGTCGAGCACGTACTCGACGGCGGCCTGCGGCAAGGCGGGCGTTTCCTGCGCAACATGGGCAATCGTCCAACCGGACGGCCATTCCAGGTCGCCCCGATCCGGGAGCAACTGACCGCGCAGAAGCGCGAAAAGGCTCGATTTACCGCTGCCGTTGGCTCCAGTCAGACCGATTTTCCAACCGGGGAACAACTGGAGGGAAACCCCGTCGATCAAGACTCGGGCACCCCTTGCAAGGCGCAAATTACAAAAACGGATCACGCTCGACGTCGCAGAGTTTCATAAAGGGCGCTATTCTACGCACATCTCAACCACGCGCTATGCGGCTTCCTCATGCCTGCCCGTTTTTCATTTCCCATCTTCCATTCGCTTTCCCGCCGCATCCTTTCCGTCGGCGCATGCCTTGCCATAACGGCTTTTCCGCTTGGAACCGTGGCAGCCGATGAGAACCTGCCCAATTCCGCCGAACGCATCCGGCAGTTGCAAAACGAGGCCGAAGGTTTGCGCAAACAGGCCGAAACTCATTACCAGGCAGCGGAAGCTGCGTGCTACAAACGTTTTTTCGTCAACAGTTGCATCGACGACGCCAAGGCCGAACACTTGGTCACCATCCGCCGCGCCCGCGAACTCGAAGCCGAGGCGTACCAGATCGACCTCGCGGAACGCCGGAGCAAAGCCGCCGAAACAGCGAAGAAAGCCAATGGCGCGCGCCCGACAGAGGCCGCTTCTCCAAGCGCCGATCAAGACGCGGCAAAACCACGCCCTGAAATGGCAAAACTTCCTCGCCGCGCCATCAAACCGAATACCGCCAGCAACAGCGCCAGTGAGCGCGCCAAAGCTGCCCGCAGGGCGGAAGCAGCCCGACGCGACCGCGAACGCTACGACGCCCGAATCCGCGAACTCGAAGAGAAGAAGGCGCGTGATGAAGATGGGCGTTGATGCTCAAATAGCTACTGTGGTTCCCGTCGCACCATAGGAGCGGCACTCTGCCGCCCATCAAAGCAGCGATGATCAAATCGTCATGAATTAAATTTAACGTGGTTTACTTTATCGCTATCGCCGACGCTTTTAGCGATGAAGAAGCAGACAATCCGGCGTGGCCGCCCTCCAGGCACGAGCACTTACGATGCCAAATCCGCCATTGCTTTTGGAGCGGCAGTACGGGAAGAAAGAACCCGTCAAGGCATTGTGCAGGAAGCCCTTTCGCATTTGGCCGGTATCGAACGCTCGCACCTGGGAAAAATCGAGCGGGGCGAACATGCCCCTACGCTACCCATCATTCTCAAGCTCGCGTGTGCACTGAAATGCAGTGCCGCACACTTGTTGGCTGCGACAGAAGCCAAGCTGCCGATGCGACGCCCGATTACCGCACGAAACGATAGCGTCTGAGCAGAAACTGCGCGCGACGCGCGACGGGCTTCATCAACCCCTTTACATATGCAGAGTAGACAATAAGTTCTGAATGGAATAGAGTTAAAAAAAACTCATTTTACTCTATCATGAACTTTGGCAAATTCAACGGCATCAAAAATAGTCTCGGCAATCAGCGCGGAGCCACGATGACGGAGCTGCTGATCGCGCTGCCGATGTTCGTGATGCTGATATTTATCATTGCGGAGCTGGGTCTGATGTACCAGGCCAAGAGCGTGCTGGACATGGCCTCGTT
>WRJU01000068.1 GCA_009778425.1 Pseudomonadota bacterium | reverse complement strand
ATCCAGACCTCATCCGGTGGCGGTTCGATGCTTCCCAGTTCCGACTTTTCCCCTTTGCTGCTCAGCGACGAAGAAATGGATGCCTTGGAGGCACTCCTCGTCTCGGATACCGTGCCGGAAGACTGCATGGACCTTGAAATGCTCGATGGCTTCCTGGCGGGGGTGATCCTGTCGCCAGAGGTGATCGAGCGCGAGAGTTGGTTGCCTGAAGTCTGGTCGGCATACGGTGAAACGAATTTTGGCACGGGCAACGCCGTGCAGCGCGCGATTCATCTCGTTCTGGCTTACTACAACGAGATCGTCACCACGCTTGGGCGCGAGAACAGGGACGAACGCTGGGAACCGTTCTGCTTCGCCACTGAGGAAGGCAGCGACAAGCTGAAAATCGGCGACGAGTGGGTCAATGGCTTTATGCAGGGGCTCGATCTGTGGCCCGATGATTGGCAGGAAAGCTTCCCGGACGAAGTCGCCGACGATGTACAGAATGCCTTGCTGCGGATTACCGCGCCGTGGGAAAACGAAGAAGCCGATACCGCCGACGATGAAACGCGGCTTGGCTGGCTGGAAGCCGCAGGCGAAGCGGTCAATGGTATTTTTGCGCGATGGCGCGCCATCGGCCTGCCCGCGCCCCAACCCGTTGAATTGGAAACACCGCCTTCATCTCCGCCAGGAGTCGGGCGGAATGACCCTTGTCCCTGCGGCAGCGGCAAGAAATACAAAAAGTGCTGCGGGGACGACTGTGGCTGAAGGCGAGGGTTGCTGATGCCAGCATCGACCGCATTCATCCTGCGGGCAGTAACGCTGTCTCCTGCGCTGATCGGGACGATCGCGCCCTGCGATTTCTTCGATGGAAACGAAAACCTGCTGCTGCGCGAAGGCGCGTTGATCAGCGAAAACATCCAAAAAAAACTGGGCAACCGCCGTCTGTTCTGCAATGCTCAACAGGCCACGGCCATCCTGACCGACGACCCCTTGCGCGCGCTGGTTGCCATCGGCAAGAAACTCTCCTTGGCCGACGCGGCGTTGAGCGCGAATGGCGCTTTCAGTGTCAGGGCATGCGAGGAGCTTGCCGAATCCATCTATTTGAATTGGCAATTCGATCCCGATGCCTGTATCGGCTTCATGCGTGTCGCCAATCCCGGATCACCGAGCGTATGCCAGGCGATCCTGGCGGCGCTCTTCGTTGCCGAATTGGGTGTCGCGCACGCATTTACCCGCCATGAGGTCATCGACCTGATCGGCTCGGCGCTGACGATGAACCTGGGAAGCATGGCGCTGCACGACGAAATGGCAGAGTTCGCAGGGCCCTTGCCCCCATCGTTCCGAAAGCTGCTTATGAAGCACCCGAACCAGGCATCCGAAATCCTGATGGGCGTCGGCGTCCCCGAAGCCTGGTCGCGCGCGGTGCTGCAGCATCATGAAAACCTCAACGGCAGCGGCTATCCCAATGGGCTTGCCAGGGGCAGTATCATTCTGGAAGCGCGCATGTTGCGGCTGGTCGATATTTTCGCTGCCCGCCAACGCATGCGGCGTGGGCGCGGCCCCCTGTACTGGAGCATGTCCCGCGCACGAGATTTGCCCGGATTGACAAAACAGATTTTCGGGGCCGACCTCGATGCGCTCGACATCAGCCTGACGCGTCTTCTGATGGGGCGGCTTGGCCTGTTCCCGCCCGGCAGTATCGTGCGCTTGTCCAACGGCGAAATGGCCATCGTCAGCCGCCGTTCCTACGATCTTGCGCGCGCCGCGACCCTGATCCCGCACGAAGTCTGGTCGTTCCTCAATGCCAGCGGGCAACCGCACCCTGTCCCGTGCGCCCGCCGCATCAGCCAAATAGGTTCGCGGGATTTCCGCATCCTTGGCTATGCTCACGACGATTTGCCCCGCTTGCCCGCGTATGACTGGCCTGTGATCTGGGGCTATTGCAGTCAAACGCGATAACGGCGTTTCATTGAGTCACCCCGGTCTGAAGCTTGGGGAGATTCCTTGGTACGATCATCCGGCTCCCGCCTGAACACCCTCTCCCCTCGCGGGAGAGGGTGGCGCGTAGCGCCGGGAGAGGGGAGGAAGGTTAAGGGTTAAACCCAGTCCACTCAGAACGGAATGTCGTCGTCGAAGTTGCCGAATCCACCGGAATCGCCCGCCGGAGCCTTGGCAGGGGACGGAGCCTGACGGGAGTCAGGGGTGGTATCCGGATTGTCGCGCGGCATCGGCGCGTCACCGCCGCCTTCCCGGCGGCCAAGCATTTTCATTTCCGAGGCTTCGATTTCGGTGGTGTAACGGTCGCTACCGTCCTTGTCCTGCCATTTGCGGGTGCGGATGCGGCCCTCGAAATAGACTTGGGAGCCTTTTTTCAGGTATTGCCCGGCAATTTCCGCGAGTTTGCGGAAGAGCACGACGCGATGCCATTCCGTACTTTCGCGCCGCTCGCCGCTCGCCTTGTCGTTCCAGCTCTCGGTCGTGGCGAGGGTAACGTTGCAGACCGCATCGCCATTGGGCATGTAGCGGATTTCCGGGTCACGGCCCAGGTTGCCGACGAGGATGGCTTTATTGACGGACGCCATGTGATTCTCCTGTAAGTGCGTTTGGGTGTAAGGGCTATGTCTGATGGTGGGCGGGTGCAGTCTTGGGAGGAAGCGCCAGCGGGCAGACGAGGGTCAAGATCAGCCATGACAGGGCAAGACTGCCGCAGCACCAGCCGATGGCGGTTTCCCCAAACCGATGGAGAATCCAGCCGCCAACGGCTCCGCCGAGAAAAAGCCCGATGGATTGCAGGGTATTGTATACGCCAAGAGCCGCTCCTTTGATCCCAGGCGATACGATACGCGAAATCAATGATGGCTGCATAGCTTCAAGAATATTGAACGCGATAAAAAAGAAAGTGAGCCATAACGCGGTCATCAAGATGCTGCCTGTCGATGTGTAAAGCCCGAGCTGGACGAGCGCGAGCAAGGCGACTGCGCCGGTGTAGACGAGCTTGAAACGTCTGCCCCGTTCGGCGGCGATGATTGCGGGAATCATGACGGCAAAAGACAAGAGCACCGCTGGCAGGTAGATTTTCCAGTGCGCGGTGACGGGTAAACCTCCGCGCATTGCCAGTGCCGTGGGTACAGTGACCCACATCATCGTCTGGATGAGATGCAGGGTGAAGACCCCGAAATTGAGGCGCATCAACGGCCCGTGGCGCAGGATGTGGCGGAAAACCCCATCCACGCTGTGCGGCGTGGCTTGCGTGGCAGGCTCAGAAGGCACGACCCAGATCGTCAGCGCCATTGCGCCAAGAGCCAGCGCGGCGGTAAGCCAGAAGATGCCGGACATACCGATGGCGGCGTAGAGCAGCGGCGCGGCAACCATCGAGAGGGCGAAAACGAGCCCGATGCTCGACCCGATCATTGCCATGATCTTGGTGCGGTGCTGGTCGCGCGTCAAATCGGCGGCCAAAGCCGTGACGGCGGCCGAGATGGCACCAGAGCCCTGGAGAACGCGCCCGATGATGATCGTATAGATGTCAGTTGCGAGCGCCGCAACGGCGCTGCCGATCACGAACAGCGCCAACCCGAAAAGAATCACGGGTTTACGTCCGTATCGATCCGAGGCCATGCCGAAAAGGATTTGCAGAAACGCCTGGGTGAATCCGTAAGCGCCGATTGCCAGACCGACATAAGTGGCATTGTTTCCGCCCGGAATGGTGTGCGCGTGGACGGCGAACACGGGCAGGATCAGGAACAGGCCGAGCATTCGCAGGGCGAATATGGCCGC
>WRJU01000067.1 GCA_009778425.1 Pseudomonadota bacterium | reverse complement strand
TCGGTTTTCAGTTTCGATTGAATCGCGGCGAAAAGGGCTGTTTCTTCCTCGCAGGTGGGCTTTGAAAGCACGGAAGCATCTTTTTCCGCTTTTTCGCCCAGATGCAGCAGCAGGGTGGCGTCCCCGCCGTCGTCCAGGATCATGTTGGAAAATCCGCCGTCGGGCCACTCGAAAATACGGTGGGTATAGTCCCAGTAATCCGTCAGGCTTTCCCCCTTGACGGCGAAAACGGAAATGCCGCGCCCGGCGATGGCGGCGGCGGCGTGATCCTGGGTGGAGAAGATGTTGCAGGATGCCCAGCGTACTTGCGCTCCCAGGGCGACGAGCGTTTCGATCAGTACGGCGGTTTGAATGGTCATGTGCAGCGAGCCGGTGATGCGCGCGCCCTTGAGTGGCTGGCGTTCGGCGAATTCTTCGCGGATGGACATCAGACCCGGCATTTCGGTTTCGGCAATGGCGATTTCCTTGCGTCCCCAGTCTGCAAGATCGGGGTTGGCGATGACGTAATCGTGTTGTGCGGACATGGCAGAGATTCTCTATAAGCGTTGAGTGGGGGGCGCGGCGTGCTCAAAGTCCGGCTTCGGCGGCCAGCGCGGCGGCCTTGTCGGTGTGCTCCCAGGTGAATTCCGGCTCGTCGCGGCCAAAGTGGCCGTAGGCGGCTGTCTTGGAATAAATGGGGCGCAGCAGGTCGAGCGTCTGGATGATGGCTTTGGGGCGCAGGTCGAAGTGGGCGCGGACGAGTTCGATGATGCGCTCATCGCTGATTTTGCCTGTGCCGAAGGTGTTGACCATCAGGCTCACGGGTTTGGCGATTCCAATGGCGTAAGCAACCTGCACTTCGCACTTTTCGGCAAGTCCCGCCGCGACGATGTTCTTGGCAACGTAACGTCCTGCGTAGGCCGCCGAGCGGTCGACCTTGGAGGGGTCTTTGCCTGAGAACGCCCCGCCGCCGTGGTGAGCCGCGCCGCCGTAGGTGTCGACGATGATCTTGCGCCCGGTAAGGCCGCAGTCGCCTTGCGGGCCGCCGATGACGAAACGGCCCGTTGGGTTGATGAAGTATTTGACTTCGCCCCGGATAAGCTCCTTGGGCAGCACGGGTTTGATGATTTCTTCGATCACCGCTTCCCGTATCTGCTCGTAGGCGATGTCGGGGGCGTGTTGGGTGGAGACCACCACGGTGTCGATGGCGACCGGTTTGCCGTCGGCGTACTTGACCGTGATTTGGCTCTTGGCATCCGGGCGCAGCCAGGGCAGTCGCCCATCCTTGCGTAGTTCGGACTGGCGCTGCATGACGCGGTGGGCGTAATAGATCGGCAGCGGCATCAAGCTCGGCGTCTCGCGCGTGGCAAAACCGAACATCAGCCCCTGGTCGCCCGCGCCCTGGTCGAGGTCGATGCCTTCACCTTCGTTGACCCCTTGGGCAATGTCGGGGGACTGGCTGTTGAGTGCTACCAGCACCGCGCAGCTCTTGTAGTCGAAGCCCATCCTGGAGTCGTCGTACCCGATGCGGCGCACGGCTTCCTGCGCGACTTCGCGGAAATTGACCTGGGTCGTGGTGCTGATTTCGCCGGAGATCACCACCAGCCCGGTCGAGACCAGAGTCTCGCACGCTACGCGCCCGTGCGGGTCCTTGGCAAGGACGGCATCGAGCACTCCGTCGGAAATCTGGTCGGCGACCTTGTCGGGATGGCCTTCGGAAACCGATTCCGATGTGAAGAGAAATTCTTTTGACATGAAGCGCTCCAGAAACAAAAAATCCCCAGAATTCGCGGCGTCTTGGCCGGCTCCGGGGATTTTCGGTGAGCAGCTTGACGCTTTAGCAGAATTTATCGCCCGCGACTGATGCGGAACCGCCCTGCAAGTTGTCGAGTTAACTCGGCGGTCGAGGCGCGACTATATACCCGGCTTGTTTTGTGGTCAAATCACCCGCCTAAGGTACGCCGTTGTTGGATAGTCTGGCGTGGAATATTTTATGTTGGTTGATTTTCTTTTTCGCCTGTTTGCACGATTGCCCTTGACATGCCTGTACCGCCTTGGCGGTGTGGGCGGTTGGCTCATCTATCTGTGTTCTCCCGCTTATCGTTTGTGCCTGCGCGCCAATTTGACGCGAGCCGTCGGAGAGCCTTCGCGCGCGTTGCTGTGCCGGGCGATTGCCGAGGCCGGGCGGCAGGCGCTGGAAGTGTGCTGGATATGGCTGCGCCCGCTCGATACGGTGCTGGCGCAGGTCAAGGCGGTCTACGGCCTGGAACTGGTCGAGGCAGCCCGCCGCGATGGGGCTGGTATCCTGTTTGTGACCCCGCACCTGGGCTGCTTTGAACTGGCGGCTCACTATTGCGCTCATGCCGGGGGCGCTCCGCTGACCGTACTTTACCGCCCGCCCCGTTATCGCGCGCTCGAACCCTTGATGCAGGCCGGACGCATGCGCGGTTCGGTGAAGACCGCGCCTGCCGATTTGGGCGGGGTCAAGCAATTACTCAAGGCGCTACGCGGGAGCGACATGGTCGGTATCCTGCCTGATCAGGTTCCCCGCGCGGGGGAGGGGGTATGGACGGATTTCTTTGGTCGCCCGGCTTGGACGATGACCCTGGGTGCACGCTTGGCTGAAGTGCGTGGTGTACAGACGATTTACGTCTGGGTCGAGCGCCTGCCGCGCGGGCAGGGGTACGCGGTGCACTATTCATCGCCGACGCAACATTGCGAGGGCGACCTTGCCGCGCGTTGCGCGGCGATGAACCTTGAGATCGAGCGCCTGGTACGGCAATGCCCGGCACAATACCTGTGGGCCTATAACCGCTACAAACGCCCACGCGGCGTTCCCGCGCCCGAAATAAAGGAAGTTTGAATGACGCGTCTGGCGATTTTTATCATCTGGTCGTTGCACTGGCTGCCGCTGCCCGTGTTGTCGCTGCTCGGTCGGTTCCTGGGAATCCTGAGTTATTTCCTGGTGTTGCCGCGCAAGCGGGTTGCGGCCACCAATCTCGCCCTGTGCTTTCCCGAACTCGACGCATCCGCGCGCAAGCGGTTGCTGTTGCGTCATTTTCAGGCGCTCGGGCGCAGCATGCTCGAACGCGGCCTGCTGTGGTGGGCTTCGCCCGAACGATTGCGGCGGATCATCCGTTTCGAGGGAGAAGGGCATCTGCGCGCGCTCGTCCAGGCGGGTACGCCGGTGATTCTGCTCGCGCCGCATTTCACCGGGCTTGATATGGGGGGGGCGCGGGTGGCGATGTCTTTCGATTCCGTGAGCATGTATGCGCGGCAAAAGAAAGACCCCGTGCTCGACGACCGGCTGTATCGCGGGCGCAGGCGCTTCGGCGACCAGGTATTGCTCTCAAGGAAGGACGGTGTGCGCGGCGTCTTGAAGGCGATGAAATCCGGCCGCCCGTTCTACTATCTGCCCGATATGGACTATGGAAGAAAGGATGCGATATTTGTGCCCTTCTTTGGGGTGGAAGCCGCTACCATCACAGGGCTTTCCCGGCTGGCGCGCCTGACCGGGGCGCGGGTGTTGCCCTGTGTGACGCAGATGCTGCCGGGTGGCGCGGGTTATGTGCTGGAAATTGGCGAAGCGTGGGAAGATTTTCCAACCGCCGATGTCGAGTCCGATACCTGCCGGATGAACGGCTGGATCGAAAGCGTGGCGCGCACCATGCCGGAGCAGTATTACTGGGTTCATCGCCGTTTCAAGACCCGGCCTGTCGGTGAGAAGCGTCTTTATTGAGGAAACAATCCGAACATGTATTCACTGGAAACCA
>WRJU01000066.1 GCA_009778425.1 Pseudomonadota bacterium | reverse complement strand
CGAAGGGCCAGGAGCAGGAATTCGTCCCAGATTTCACCACGAACGAGCCCCTTGACCATGCGGTCGATGCGGGCGGCGTGGAGCAGGGCGGTTTGCAGGGAGGATCGGGTTAGCCGAGCCAGGGCGGCGCGGATGGTTTGTTGCCGGGCGGAGTCGAAAATGCGTTCGGCCTTGAGAAGCGCGGGCAACGGTTGCCCCATATCGGCTCCGCCACGCAGCAGGGCGAGGGTGCGGATTTCGTTGGCCAGCGCCCACAACACCAGCGGCGCGGGCGCTCCTTCGCCGCGCAGGCCATCGAGCAGACGCGCGCAACGGGCCGCATCGCCCGTGAGTAGCGCTTGGCGAAGCATGTCGATGTCGTAGCGGGCTACGTTGAGCACTGCCGCTTCGACCTGGGATGCTGTCAATTCGCCTTCGCCGTACAAAAGCCCGAGTTTGAGGATTTCCTGGTGCGCGGCGAGCAGGTTGCCTTCGACGTGGTTCGCGATGAATTCCAGCGCCCCGGCGGGTACGGATTGGCGTTGCGCGGCCAGACGCGCGATAATCCACGTGGGCAAGCGCTCGCGTGATGGAGTCTCGAATTCAACGGTTATTCCGGCTTCTGCAATGGCCTTGAACCAAGTGGCCTTCTTCGTTTGCCAGTCGAGCGCGGGCAGGGTAATCAAGGTCACGGTTCCAGAGGGCAGCGCCGCAACGTAACGCTGGAGCATGTCGCCGCCATCCCGGCCGGGTTTGGCGGTGGGGATGCGCAGGTCGATGAGTTTCGAGCCGCCGAAGAGCGACAGGTTGCCAGCGGCCAGCGTCAGTACGTCCCACCGAAAACTTTTATCTACGACCAGGGTTTCGCGTTCGTCGATTCCCTGGCGGCGGGCGGCGGTGCGTAGCGCGTCTGCCGCTTCCAGAGTCAGCAGTTCGTCGCCGTGCAACACCCACAGAGGGGCAAGGGGCTTTTCAAGCTCGCGGGCGAGATCGTTGGGACGCAGGTTCACGGACGCTGCCAGGCAGCCAACTGCCGCATGAGCTGGCGCACGAGGTCGCTTTCCATGTCATCGTAGAGCAGGGCTTCTTCCTGTTCCTTGCCGAGGACGAGTTCGTCGCTGAAGGTGTATTCGCGCCGCGCGGAAAGCGTGGAGGGCGGGATCAGTTCTTTGTCCTCGCGGTTGACGAGGCGAAAGCGGATGGTCTGGATGAGTTCGTATTCGCGTACCTTGCCGGTGGCGGTGAGGCTCAGGATTTCGCGCGAGCGTTCGTTGGTCAGTATCTGGAGCTTGGTTTCGGCGCGGGAGGCATCCTCTTCGACCGTGGTCGAGCCGCTCAACGCAATCTGACGCCGCAGGGCGATGCCCAGCGATGTGTATTTGCTCGAGCTGACATGAACGGTGGAAAAGGCCAGCGGTTGCGGGCCGCGCAGGTGGAAGCCGCAACCGGCAAGCGCAATGATGCCGAAGGCGAGGAAAATGGACTGCGCGTGGCGGGTGAAACGGGAGAATGAAGAAAACATATTTTTAAACCACAATGTTAACTAACCGTCCGGGCACGACCACCACCTTTTTGGCGGGTTTGCCTTCCATGAATCTTTGCGCGGCCTCGGTGGCGAGCGCGGCGGTTTCAATGGCGCTTCTTTCGGCGTCGGCTCCGACCCGGAGACTGCCGCGTAGTTTGCCATTGATCTGGAGCATGAGTTCAATTTCGTCCTGCGCGAGCGCGTCGGATTGGGGTTCGGGCCAGGGCGCGGCGAGGATGTCATCGCCAAAACCGCATTCCCGCCACAGGGCATGGGCGATGTGCGGCGTGACCGGCGAGAGCAGGCGCAGCAGGATGGAAAAACCCTCGAAGGCGACTGCGCTGGCCGAGCCGTCTCCTTGCGGCAGTTTTTCGAGCGCGTTGAGGATTTTCATCGCACCCGAGACGACAGTATTGAATTGATGCTTGCCGAAATCGTGGCTGATCTGTTTGAGATGGGAGTGAATCTCTCTCCGGACGTCGGCGAGCGCCGGGGGCAATCCGGAAGGGATGCCGGGCTTTTGGCTGTGTCCGGTTTTGAAGCCGTGGCCGAATGCCCAGACGCGGCGCAGGAAGCGCGCCGCGCCTTCCACGCCGGAATCCGACCATTCGAGTTGCTGGTCGGGTGGCGCGGCGAACATGGTGAAGAGGCGCACCGTATCCGCGCCATATTGCTCGATCATCGTCAACGGGTCGACGCCGTTGTTCTTCGACTTCGACATTTTTTCGATGCCGCCGATGATTACCGGTAGGCCGTCGGCCTTGAGCGTTGCGGCGACGGGGCGGCCACGCTCGTCGGTGGTCACGAAGACCTCCGACGGGTTGATCCATTGTTTCTTGCCGTTTTCATTCTCGCGGTAATAGGTGGCAGCCACGACCATGCCCTGCGTGAGCAGACGGGTGAAGGGTTCCGAGAGATTGATGAGGCCGCAATCGCGCATCGCGCGCGTGAAGAAGCGCGAATAGAGCAGGTGAAGGATGGCGTGCTCGATGCCGCCAATGTACTGATCGACGGGAGCCCAATAGCCCGCGCGCGAGTCGATCATCGCGTCCGGGTTGTCGCTCGATGCGTAGCGCAGGAAATACCATGAGGATTCGACGAAGGTATCCATCGTGTCGGTTTCGCGCCGCGCCGGTTTGCCGCATCGGGGGCAGGCGCATGCGTAAAACGACGGCATTTTGGACAGTGGCGAGCCACGCCCGGTGATTTCGACATCTTCGGGCAGGACGACCGGAAGCTGGTCATCGGGCACGGGTACATCGCCGCAATCGTCGCAGCGGATCATCGGAATAGGGCAGCCCCAGTAACGCTGGCGCGAGATGCCCCAGTCCCGGAGCCGGTATTGCACCCGTTTTTGCCCCAAGCCCTTGGCAGCAAGGTCTGCGGCGATGGCATCGACTGCGCCCTGAAAATCCAGCTCGTCATATTTTCCAGAGTTCGCCAAACGGCCATGCTCGGCGTAGGCGTCGATCCATTGCTCGGTAACTTCGTCGTAAGCGCCGCAGGTGGAGCGGATGACCATCTTGATCGGCAGCCCGTACTGGCGGGCGAAGGCGAAATCGCGCTCGTCGTGCGCGGGCACGGCCATGACTGCGCCTTCGCCGTAGCCCATCAATACGTAGTTGGCGACCCATACCGGCAGGGTTTCGCCCGTGAGCGGATGGAGAACGCGTAGCCCCGTATCCATGCCTTTCTTTTCTATCGTCGCCAGCGTGGCTTCAGCGATGCCGCCCTGCCTGCACTCCTCGATGAAGGCGGCCAGTTCCGGATTGCTTGCGGCAGCGCTTAAAGCGAGCGCGTGTTCGGCGGCCACGGCAACGTAAGTGGCACCCATCAAGGTGTCGGCGCGTGTGGTGAAGACCTTGAGTACACCCGCCTCGCCGATGCTTGCCGTGTCGTAGGGAAAATGCGCTTCGACTCCCTCGGAGCGGCCAATCCAGTTTTTCTGCATCAGCTTGACCTGTTCCGGCCAATCGGACAGTGTGTCGAGCGCAGCGAGCAGTTCGTCGGCGTAGGCGGTAATCCGCATGTAGTACATGGGAATCTCGCGCTTTTCGATCAGCGCGCCAGAACGCCAGCCTCGTCCATCGATGACCTGCTCGTTGGCAAGCACGGTTTCATCGACCGGGTCCCAGTTCACTGTGCCGAGTTTTTTGTAGATCAGCCCTTTCTCGAAAAG
>WRJU01000065.1 GCA_009778425.1 Pseudomonadota bacterium | reverse complement strand
GCCCATATGCACGAGCGCACCCGCATCCTTGCCGCCATCTCTCACGACCTGCAAACCCCCATCACCCGTCTGCGCCTACGCGCCGAAATGATCGACGACGAATCTCTGCAAACCCGTATCCAGTCCGACCTGGACGCCATGCAGAGCCTCATCCGCGAGGGTCTCGACTACGCCCGAAGCATGGAAGTCAGCGCCCCGGCTCAACCTATCGATCTCAACGGGCTTCTCGCGGCGCTGTGTGGGGACGCCGTCGATATGGGCTGGGCGGTTTCCGTAACCGGGCAGGCAAGCGCGCCCTTCACCGGGCATCCCGTCTCGTTGCGGCGAGCCTTGTGGAACCTGATCGAAAACGGCGTGAAATTCGGCCAATCGGTCGACATCGCCCTTTCCGAGACTCCGGAAACGGTTCACATCCTCATCCGCGATCACGGTTCCGGCTTGCCCGCCGAGGAAATGGAGCGCGTCTTCGAGCCTTTCTACCGCACCGAATCTTCCCGCAGCCGCGAAACCGGCGGAACCGGCTTGGGGTTGGCGATTACCCGTAACCTGCTCCGCGTCCAGCATGGCGATATTCGCCTGGGCAACCACCCGGAGGGCGGCCTTCTCGCTACCGTGACCCTGCCTCGCGGCTAGATATGGTAACGTCCCCATTGCCTCATCGGGATGACACGGAGAAGCCCTCATGATAAGCATCGACCACAGCGATGACCTGATTACTGCCGTCGTTTTCGGCGAATTCACCTTGGCCGATTACCGTGAGTTCGAGGAACTCGCCGACTACAAGATCAAGATGAACGGCCCGATCAAGCTGCTGTTCGACCTGCGCGCAATGGCCGGATTCACCGTTGACCTCGCCGTGGAAGAAATTCGCCACACCCTGCGGCATACCCACGATTTCCGCCGCATCGCCGTTTTGACCGACGATCAGTGGGTCACATGGAGCGCGTGGGTTTCGCAATTCTTCGTCGACGCGGAAATACAGATTTTCAACGACGAGGAAGAAGCCCGATTCTGGCTGGAAACCGGCCAGCAACTCCTGGCATGAATCCGCGCAAACCCGGCCAAGCTCATTCGACCGCCCCAACGGCTGCGCGCGACACCCGGCGCTGACGCACACTGGCAGCAAGCAGATCGAGTACGTCGACGCTGTCTTTCCAACCGATACAGGCATCGGTGATGCTCTTGCCGTATTCGGGCACAGTGTCCTGAGCCAAATCCTGCCGCCCTTCCTTGAGATGGGATTCCACCATTATGCCGATAATGCGATCCGCGCCCGCGCCAATCTGTGCGGCAACATCATGCGCCACATCGATTTGCAGGCGATATTGTTTGCGGCTGTTCGCGTGCGAGAAGTCGATCATCACCTTGGACAGCACCCCGGCCTCGGCCAAGTCACGGCAAACGGCGTCGACACTGACCGCATCGAAATTCGGCTCCTTGCCGCCGCGCAGGATGAGATGGCAATCCTCGTTGCCGCATGTGGCGACGATGGCGGAATGGCCGCCCTTGGTAACGCTCAGGAAGTGATGCGGAGATTGCGCGGCCTTGATTGCGTCGACGGCGATGCGCACATTGCCATCGGTTCCGTTCTTGAACCCGACCGGGCATGACAGCCCGGAAGCCAGTTCGCGGTGCACCTGGCTCTCGGTGGTGCGCGCCCCGATTGCGCCCCAGGACACGAGGTCGGCAAAGTATTGTGGCGTAATCATGTCGAGGAATTCGGTCGCCGCCGGCAGCCCCATTTCATTGATTTCCCACAACAGGCTGCGTGCCAGCCGCAAGCCTTCGTTGATCGCGTAGCTGCCGTCGAGACGGGGATCGTTGATAAGCCCTTTCCAGCCCACGGTGGTGCGCGGTTTCTCAAAATAGACCCGCATCACGACCAGAAGGTCATTTGCGAGGCGATCCGCCTCAACCTTCAGGCGGCGCGCGTATTCGAGTGCGGCCTGGGCGTCGTGGATCGAGCACGGCCCGATTACCACCAGCAGACGGTCATCGGCTCCGTACAGAATCCGGTGTATGGCCTGACGCGCATTGAAGGCTGTCGCCGCCGCCTCGGGCGTGACCGGAAACTCGCGCAATACGTGCGCGGGCGGTGCCAATTCCTTTATTTCGGCAATGCGAACGTCGTCGATGTGGTTCTTGAGTATATTGATCATGGCTTCGTCTCGGTCGTCTTCGGACTCTGGCGCAAGCGCGCCTCGCTCGCCGATTGGCCGCGCAAGGCGGCGAGTTGGGCGCGGATCGGTTCCGGGTCGACACTGCGCATGAGTTTCCCGATGTACTGCATCTGTCGGCGCAAGGCTTCTTTCTTGCGGGTCAAGCGCCGCGCCTCGGCAATGGCCGCCAGCAATTCCTCCGGCACGGGGAATTTTTCCAATTGGCCAGGCGTCAAGGCAAGCAGTTGCGCGCCCAAGTCCTGGAGGCTGTGCATCTCCCGCTTGCGGCGGCTCTTGCTCGGCGGCTCGGCAGCATCGTCCTGCAATGGATGGAAAAGGTCGTCGGGTTTGGGATGAAAAACCATGATGGTCGGCGAGCGATGGTCATGAACGGGGTAGAATCATAACTTTATCTGCTGCTGTTCGCCCATGACTTCCAAGCCCGGTTTTTCCTGCACCCCGTCCCGACTGCAAGAAATTGCTGCCGACATCCTTAAGTTCGCCCGCAAAGGCGGCGCATCGGCTTGCGAACTGGATATTTCGGAGGGTTTCGGTCAATCGGTTTCCGTGCGCATGGGCGCTGTCGACACCATCGAGTACAACCGCGACAAGGGAGTCGAGATCACGGTCTACCTTGGGCAGCGAAGCGGACAGGCAAGTACGTCCGATTTTTCCCGCACTGCGCTTAAAGCTGCGGTCAACGCGGCGCTCTCGATTGCCCGCTTTACCGCCCCTGACCCCTGCGCCGGGCTTGCCGATAAGGCCTCAATGGCGCGAGAGTGTCCCGACCTCGACCTGTTCCATCCTTGGAATATCGAAGTTAATGACGCCATCGAACTGGCGCGGCGGTGCGAAGAAGCCGCCTTCGCGGTCGACCGGTCGATTCGCAACTCCGAAGGCGCGAACGTCTCGACCCATCAATCGCATTTCGTGTCCGCCAACAGCCTCGGTTTCATGGGCGGCTTTTCCAGTACCCGTCACGGGCTATCGTGCGCGGTCATCGCGGGCGAAGGCGACGCCATGCAGCGGGAGTACTGGCACGACGCCCGCCGTGACGCCACCGAACTCCTTTGTGTCGAAGACCTTGGCCGTATTGCTGGCGAACGGGCGCTGGCCCGTCTCGGCGCAAAGAAAATCCGCACCCGTCAGGTTCCGGTCATTTTTGAAGCGCCGCTTGCAGTAGGGCTCGTCGGCAATTTTGTACAAGCTGCAAGCGGCGGCGCGCTTTACCGCCGTTCGAGCTTCCTGCTCGACACCCTCGGCCAGCAAGTGTTTTCGCCCGTCATCCACATTAGTGAACGCCCTCATCTCAAAAAAGCCTTCGGCGCGACCTGGTTCGACAGCGACGGGGTCGCCACCCATGAGCGCGAAGTCGTGGCCGACGGTGTATTGCAGGGCTATTTCCTCTCCACGTATTCCGCCAGAAAACTCGGCCTTCAGACCACGGGCAACGCGGGCGGCTCGCACAACCTCCGG
>WRJU01000064.1 GCA_009778425.1 Pseudomonadota bacterium | reverse complement strand
CAGGCAACCGGCTGCAAATCGTTGTGGGAGCAATCCAACGTGAAGCTATCTATGTTAATTGGAGGCGTATTTCGCGTCAAGTCTGGCGAGGCGAAAATCCGTGCAGTCGGCACATTGATGCCGGGAGCGAGCACGACATAACAAGTCGGGGGCAATGTGATCGGTTGCAGGATTTCGCCGAGGCTTTCGGCAAAAGCGTCGCGCCCGAAGAGGAAGAAGGGCACATCCGCGCCAAGGCTCATGCCAATTTCATGCAGCCGGATTGGGCCGAGCCGTGTATTCCAGAGGCGGTCGAGCGCCATCAGGGTAGTGGCGGCATCCGAACTGCCGCCGCCAAGCCCGCCCCCCAGGGGAAGACGTTTGTGCACGGTGATGTCGGCCCCGAACGGGCAACCGGCGGCCTGTTGCAAGGCTCGCGCCGCGCGTATGCACAGATCAGTCTCTTCCGGCACACCGGCAACGGCATTCGTGCGATGGATTTTGCCGTCTTTGCGTAGGGTGAAATCGAGGGTATCCCCCCAATCAAGCAGGCGAAAAACTGTTTGCAGCAGGTGATAGCCGTCAGCGCGCCGCCCGGTGACATGCAGGAAAAGGTTGAGTTTGGCCGGAGCCGGACAGCCTTCAAACCGACCGGGCGAGGGCGAAACCGGCGGCATCATCCGTGCGGGAGACATTATCATGGCCTCTCCATTTCCCAGCAGTCGACAAGCAGGCGCAGACGGAATTCTCCACGGGAAATATCAATGATGCGCGGCAGGGCTTCCGGGGATTCGTCCCGGTAGCCGAGGTAGTCGATGATCCAACCCCGGTCGATAAGCCGCGCGGGACGGCCCCGCGCGTCGAGCGAGCGCACTTCGGCATCACCGGGCGGCGCGGCCTGCACCCAGGCAGCCAGGCGCTCAGGCGGCAGCCCCGCTTCGGCGGCACCGGGGAGCAATATCGGAACGAGGTCGGCGACTTGTGGGGCGTATCGGCGTTCGCCGTTGGCAAGCAAAACTTCCGCGCCGTCCGGGCTGGAGTCGATCTGAGCAACGATTTGCCCGAGCGGGCTGGAGACTGTCCAGCGATCCATTCCGATACGACGCTCCCAATCCAAGCGCCCCGAGGCGGACTGCTTGCCGTCGCTGGCGGACAAGCGACCAGAGAGCGAGAAAGCGTCAAACGCTTGCCGCGCAACGGGCTCTGGCGCCGGAGCGGGTGGATTGAGGGCGCAAGCGGATGCCAGGACGCCAACGGCCAAGCCTGCCATCCAGACGCGAAAGGCATGGGCGGCGATACCCAAGCGGAGCGGTAAACAGAGGCGGTTCAACGTTTTTTACCCGAAACTTTCTTACTCGAACCTTTCTTAACCGGGGTCTTCTTCTCCGGTACCTGATACAGCCGACTGATCGTCTTTTCCAGGGCGGCATTGCCGGGATTTGCTGCTTTCGCGCCATCGAGGACGCGGCGGGCTTCATCAGTACGGTTCAGTTGCCAGAGCACTTCACCAAGGTGTGCGGCGATTTCGGGGTCGGCACGCAAGGCATAGGCTTGTTCAAGCCGCTCCAGCGCACCATCGAGGTCGCCGCGCTTGAAGCGCACCCAACCCATGCTGTCGAGGATATACGCGTCCCTGGGAAGAATTTCCAAGGCACGGGCAATCAGCGCTTCGGCTTCTTCCAGGCGTTGCCCACGGTCAGCCAGCGAGTAACCGAGCGCGTTGTAGGCATGCGCATGTTCGGGAGCCAGCGCGATGAGCTTGCGTAACCGCCCTTCCATGATTTCGTACAAGCCGAGGCGCTCGGCAAGCATGGAGGATTCATAGAGCAGATCATTGTCGTCGGGATGCTCGCGCAAGGCATCGTTGATGAGGTCGAACGCCTGTCGGGCACGCCCCGCCTCCACGAGCAACTGGGTTTCAGTGAGCAGGTAACGACGCTGGATACCGGGATTCGGGGCATCGCGCAGGAGCTTGCGAGCCTGGTCGATACGGCCTTCCTTTGCCAGGCTCTGCGCGCTGCGGATACGCGCTTCAGTGGCATACCCACCGGGGCTCACGGCATCGAACCATTTTCGCGCGGCGGTGTGTTCACCACGGTCAGAAGCTATTTTGCCAAGTTGAAGCCGGATGAGATCGGCTTGCGGATGACCGGAGACCAATAACTTTTTTAACAGCGGCTCGGCAGTGGCGGTATCGCCAAGCTCGGCGGAAAGCATGGCAACGGTATAGAGCAGGTCACGGTCGTCGGGCGTGGCGGCAAGCAGGGTATTGAATTCGTTGCGCGCAGCAGCGAACTTGTTGGCAGCAATCAGGCTGCGGGCATAGGCAAGCCGGAGTTCACGGTTGTTCGGCTCTTGTGCCAGCGCGGATCCGAGCATCATATTGGCCTGATCCGCCGCGCCGGCTTCGACCAGGATATGGGTTTTGAGCATCAGCGCCGGCAACCAGTTGGGGCGCAGTTCGAGGGCGCGGTCAATCGCGCCCGTCGCTTCCATCGGGCGTTTGGCGATGATGGCGGCCTGGGCGCGCGCGAAATGAGCCTCGGGGTATGTGAGATAAGGTTCGGTCACACGATAGATGAGGCTCTTTGTCACATCCTTGTTTTCAGCCCTTGAGAGGGCGCGGTTGAGCCCCAACAGATTGGGGGCAAGTTTTCCCGGATTCTGAGCCAGGGTACGCGCCAGGGCTTCCTGAATCTTGTCAATGGCAGGACTGTGGCCGCGTTCGACATAGTCCGCGAACTGGCGGGCTTCTTTCGAGTGGGGGGCAACCTCGGCCCACAACCGCGCGGCCTCGGCGATGAGTGGAGGCTCCTTCGACCGGGAGGCAATATACGCGGCGCGGTGGGCGATGCGTGGGTCACGCGTCTTGCGCGCGAGCGCGAGGTAGGCTTGCGCCGATTCCCGGAACTGGCCGCGTGTGGCGGCAATTTCGGCGAGCAGAAAATCCTGAAGCGTTTCCGCGCTCAATTCCTGGGCAGGAAATTCGCCTGGCTCTTCGATGACGGGCAAATCGGCAGCATCAGGGACGTCGGCCTCTTCATTGGCATCGTCCTCATCTTCATCGCCGTCCGGGTTGTCCGCGTCATCCGGGTTGACGCCCGTGTCCGTATTGAATTCAAGCAAGCCTCCGGGGTCTTCCGCAGACACGGGCGCAGCTGGCAGGCAAAACGCCAGGACGGCTCCAAGAAAAATCACGATACGGGCAAGCGGATGCTTCATGAAAACCCCTCAAAAATCATGTCGCATACATGCCGCCGTTGACATGCAGTGTCGTCCCGGTAATGTAGGCCGCTGCCGGTGAAGCGAGAAACGCCACCGCGCAGGCGATCTCCTCCGGATTGCCGAGACGGCCCAGCGGGATGTTGCTCAACATGGAGTCACGCACTGCCTGCGGCAGCCCTTGGGTCATTTGGGTATCAATGAAACCCGGCGCAACGCAATTGACGGTGATGTTGCGGCTGCCCAGTTCCCTGGCGAGCGAACGGCTCATCCCCGCCACGCCGGCCTTGGAGGCGGCGTAATTAGCCTGTCCCGGATTGCCGGTGCTGCCCACCACCGAAGTAATGTTGATGATGCGGCCCGCGCGCGCCTTCATCATGCCGCGCATCACCAGGCGCGACATTCGGAACACCGCCTTGAGATTGAC
>WRJU01000063.1 GCA_009778425.1 Pseudomonadota bacterium | reverse complement strand
CTTGACTGGATGCTCAGTTACTCTTTTGGAAGGAATACCCGAAAGAATATCGATCCGGAAATGGAGGTTGTGAACTATGGAAACACCCTGGACACCAAGGCATTCAATGCACAATTGAACTATCACGCCTCACTGTTCACGCTGTCTGGCGGGGTTGATCAGTATAAATACGACACATCCGGCTTCACTTATTACCCTCCTTGGACTCCATATAGCGATGACCCGAAAACGACGATGAAGGATACCGGTGCCTACTTGACCGGCAAGCTCCGCCTTTTCGATGAAAAGCTGGTTTTTTCGCTTGGTCTGCGCCACGACAGATACGAAAACTCGGGTGACGTGATGAATTCGGAGAAGAATCATCACACCGGCGGGTCGGTCGGTGTCAGTTATCACCCTGTCAAATGGCTGAAACTGCGCGCTAACTACGCCGATGGTTTCAAGTTGCCGTCACCACAGCAAGTCGGTGGAGATGGTCAGTACAATTACATGGGCAACCCATCGCTTAAGCCCGAACAAAACAAAACATGGGAGTTCGGTACCGACATCGACTGGAACAATCTCAACGCCAGCCTGACCTATTTTCACTCTGACTGGAAGAACAAAATTATTAGTATGGATGCTCCTGGCACAACATGCAGCAGCCCTTATGCTATGGGGGGGTGTTCCCAGTTTCAGAACCTGAGAGGCGCGGAGACTGCCGGGGTTGAAGGTTCGGTGAGTTGGGACTTCGGCAAAGCGTTCAAACAAAGTTACAGTCTGAAGCCATACGTCAGTTTCACTTGGCTTACAACACGCAAAAACAAGGATGAATCGCCGCGACTTGTTGTTTACAACGGAGTGGAGAACACAACCCTGCCCAATACGCCGAGATGGATGGCAAGCTATGGCATCGACTACGCGCATCCTGGGTTAAAACTCAAGAGTCGGCTCAACGCCAACTATTACAGCAAGACATTTACGCTGGATTGGAGCGACCCCAGAGCGTACTCTTTCCCCTATGAAGCCCCCTATATCGAGCGTCCGAGCGGCACAGTCGTCAATTGGAGCCTCGAAAAGGAGCTTGTCGACTTTGGCAAGCAATTCGGCAAGATGACTTTGCGTACGGAAATCAACAATCTGTTCGACGGGGCAAACGAAATGTACTGGAACTATCCCGGACAGGGACGGAGCTTCTACGTGGGTTTGCGTTATGACTTCTGAGGCTGCGCTCTCCGCGAGCCATGCGCCGCGTAGATGAAGGGTTTCATCGCCCTCCTCGTCTTTCTCATGACGCCGGCGGCCTTTTCCCAGGCTCCGGCGCCTCAGCGCATCGTCTCGCTGGATTTATGTACGGATTGGATGCTGACCCTGCACGTTGGGCGGGAGCGCGTCGCGGCGCTCTCCCCGATGCAGCGCATCTCACAGCCTTTCCACCCTGCCCCCTGGATGAAAGGCGCTTGGCCCTCCCACGATGGGAGCTTGGAGAGCATCGCGCTCTACAAACCTGATCTCATCCTGACCGGGCAATACTCTGCCATTGGACTGCGCGAACAGTTGCGCCGCCTGGGTTTTCGGGTCGAAGTCCTGCCGCTGGCGACCACACTCGAAGAGGTACGCGACTATGAGCGACAATTCCTCGCTTACGCAGGGTTGCCGCTTGATCGCGCCAGCGACATACCGCCTGAACGGGCTCTCGGCAAAAAACGTCTGCTGCTGCTCGGCGCGAATGCCATCGGAACCGGCCGCAATACCTTTGAAGATGCCCTCATGACCCGCTCCGGCTGGCGCAACTATTTGCTTGATAACGGCCTTGTCCGGCTCGATCTCGAAAAAATCGCCCATGATCCGCCGGATGCCGTACTCTGGGCCGCCCCTTCCGGCGCGGCACTGGCAAACGCCTTTGCCGAACACCCTCTCTGGCGGGCGCTTACCCCTTCACCGCTGCGCCTCGATACCGATTACTGGCGCTGGCAATGCCCCGGCCCCTGGAGTTGGGAACTCATACGGGAACTCGACCGCCTTGCGCGAAAAAGCGATGAACGTGTAGCGAACATGCCATGAAGTTCCTGAAAATAGCGAAAAAAATCCCATCCTCCCCTGCCCTCCTCCTGGGGCTGCTGGTGGTTTTCTTCCTGTCGCTTACCGTCGGTTCCGCGCCTGTCCCCGTGCTGACCGGGCTGTTTGACTGGCTCACCGGCCAACCGGGCATTCCTGCCCTTGTCATGGGAGAAATTCGCCTGCCGCGTACCCTGCTCGCCCTTTCCGTCGGCGCGGCGCTGGGACTCTCCGGCGCAGCCCTGCAAGGCTTGTTACGCAACCCCCTCGCCGACCCAAGCCTGACCGGCGCAAGCCAGGGCGCAGCACTGGGAGCCGCTTCCGTTTTCTACTTTGCCCTTTTGCCGGGATTGGGCGTCTTTGCCCCTCTGCTGGCCGGATTGATCGGGGCGGGGCTGACGCTCCTTCTCACCCTCTGGCTCGCCGGGCCGGGACGTCCCGCGCTATTGCTGCTCGCGGGGCTTGCCATTGCCTCCCTCTCCGGCGCGGCACTGGCCGCCGTGCTCAACTTCGCCCCCAATCCCTTCGCCATGCAGGAGCTTGTTTTCTGGTTGCTCGGTTCCGTTTCGGAACGCGGCATGGCGCATCTCGCCTTTCTCCTGCCCGCCCTCGTCATCGGCAGTTTGCTCATCTGGTGGCAGCGCCCGCTGCTCGCCGCCCTCTCCCTTGGCGAACAGGTCGCCACCAGCTTGGGGCTGAACGTCCAGCGGGGCGGGCGTGTCATCGTTTTCGGGGCTGCGATTCTGGTCGGGGCTGCTGTGGCAACTGCCGGGAATATCGGTTTTGTCGGCCTCATCGCCCCTCATCTGGCCAGGCCGTTGGCGCAAAACCGCCCGGACCGCCTGCTTCTGCCCGCTGCCGCCATTGGCGCAACGCTCGTGCTGCTCGCGGATATTACCGTCCGCCTCATGCCGCCGGGTCGTGAAGTTCGTTTGGGCGTCCTCACCGCCCTCATCGGCGCGCCCCTCTTCATCTGGCTCATCTGGAAAATGAGAAGAGAATGGCTTTGATCGAAACTCGGAACCTGACGCTGAAAAATCGACTCGACTCTGTCTCCTTCACGGCGGAGCCGGGCGAGATGCTCGCCGTCATCGGCCCGAACGGCGCGGGGAAATCCTCCCTGCTGCAATGTCTGGCTGGGTTGCTCCCCGCTGAGAGTGGGCGACACCTCCCTCAAGAGGGAGGCGTTTTTCTCAACGGCACTCCCCTGCGCGCTTTCAAGCCCACTGACCGGGCGCGGCAAATCGGCTTCCTGCCGCAATTCTGCGACAGCGCATGGACGCTTGCCGTTGAGGAAATCGTCGCTTTGGGACGCTTGCCCTGGCATGACCGCGATGAGGCCACCATCCGGCAAGCCATGCAGGAAACCGGAATCGAAGGCATGGCGCAGAAAAACATCAACCAGCTTTCCGGCGGCGAACAGGCGCGAGTGTGGCTTGCGCGGGTATTGGCGGGCGCGCCGCGCCTCATCCTCGCCGACGAACCCGTTGCCAGCCTCGATCTCTACTATCAGGCCAGAATCATGGATGTCCTGCGCCAACACGCCAGCGGCGAGGGATGCGTCATCCTTGCCATTCACGACCTCGCGCT
>WRJU01000062.1 GCA_009778425.1 Pseudomonadota bacterium | reverse complement strand
TGATACAGATCAGCATCTCCGCAAGTTACAGGCTATGCAATAAAGAGGCTTCTTGAAAAATTCTGGGCGAATGTTCAAATAAAAACGCCGCCCGGTTGAAATCCTAGCTGTTAAGTTAATTTGTTGGCGATAATCTCCGAAGGAAACAATTTTCCTCCGGAGGTTTTTTGCCAACATGACTCGACGTTACACTAAACGTACCGATCCGCGCATTCCGGAATCTGTGGATGGTCTTCAGTTAAATGTCTGTAGGAATCCCCTCTGTGCAAATTTTGGGATTCCTCCAAAGCAGGAGATCAAGCGGGGAAGGCAGCCTAAAGGGTTTCGCGACAACTACAGCCTGAAGGGTTTGAAGGGCGGCAATTCTAGTCGGGAAGTGTGCTCCATGATGTGTTTGGTTTGCGGCGGGGAATTTCGGCTAATCAGCAACCAAGGCGTACGAGAAGAGCGTGATCGCTTCTTGATGCGGGTGCAGCAGAACGAATCCCCTTCGTGTCCTAACGAAGCGTGTGAGAACCATTTCCACTCCGTTGCGGCGGATCCTGGCTGCTATATGCGGTATGGAACGACGCCCGTAGGCGCACAACGTTATCGCTGTCTCGGCTGCAACAAGACGTTCTCCGCGTCGCCGCACCTCGGTCGCAAGCTGCGCCAACCCGAGAAAACGGAGTTGGTTTTCTCCCTTCTCATCAACAAGTCGCCGATGCGTCGTATCTGCGAAGTCGCAGGGGTCAATGCTGTTACGCTCTATCAGCGGATCGATCTAATCTACAAGAAGTGCCTACGCATAGCTCAGCGTTTTGAGCGTCCCCTGCTTGAAGAAAAAGCGATGCTGCGAATGCATGTTGCAGTGGATAGGCAGGACCATGCGTTCAATTGGGGCACCCAGCTTGATCGGCGAGTTGTAACGCTGAGAGCCATCGCCTCGTCCGACGCTAACTCCGGCTACGTGTTGGCGCAGCATCTCAATTTTGAACCCGGACTTGATCCGCGCGAAATCGAACTTGCGGCTCGGGAAAGTGGCGATGATTTGCGGTCACCGCCGTTTCGTCATGCGCCGCGGTTCTGGCTCAAGGCAGATCACCATCTCATCGGCCCCGAAAATGAAGCGAATGACGAATGCTTGGATGCGGGGACGAAACTTCCCGCCAAAGGGATGCAAATCTTCGAGAACTACACGCTTTTCGGCCACTTTTTCTATCTCGCACGCCTCTTGGGCGGGGTAAAGCAACTGCAGTTTTCGCTAGACGGAGAACCTAATATATATTCAGCATGTCTGTTGGCTTTTCAGCAATGGTTTTCAACTGGAAGTCTTTTCGTTTTTCTCGTCCGCATTGACAAGAAAATGAGTAACGACCGAAAGGGCATGGCACTGGCAGCGGCCGAGCGAATAATCCAGCAGCAGCGCGCGCTTCATCCAGATCTGAGCGATATCGAGGTTGCGTTGGAGCTAATCAAGGTGCGGCACCGCGAAATTTCACTAAATTCGTGGGCGATAACCGAGCGCTGGGTTTCCCACCCGCTACCCAAAATGAATGAACCGTATAAAGCTGTCCGATGCATGGCCGCACCTCCAGATGCTGACCCAGTCGACTTAGCATGGGGTTATTTGAGAACCAGCCTAAACGCAATTGACCGCTATTTCATGCAACTGCGGCGTCGGATTTCCGTTCTGGAGCGCCCCATTTCTACGGCCAGCAGTACGTATCGACGCTGGCATGGGTACCAAGCCTATAACCCAGAGGTCGGGATGAAATTGCTGGAGATTTTTCGGGTGGCTTATAACTATCACTTGGCCGGGAAGGATAACCAGACGCCCGCACAACGCCTTGGGCTCGCGCCGCACGCAATAAATCTGTCGGAAATCCTAGAGGCTTGATGCTTCACTCGCACTGAAGCGTGGCACCGAACAAATAGGGCTTGAGTTGATCTGGGTCTTTGGGTATTACGGGGATACCTTGCGGATGGGCATCTCCGTCAATGCTCATCCGATCACGCACAGCCTGATCAAGCCGGTAATGTACCGCGAAATATCCGACGAGGCAGCGCCGGATGTTTTCCGACCAAACCCAGCCGTCCGGGTTTTTCTTCATGCCGTATTCCTTGGCCACAATCCCCTGTTGATGAGGATTCAGTCTAGGGTTTGGCATGATTTCTACACGCAATTTGCCATGCCAGTCGCCATCCTCGGAAGACGGGACAGCGCTACGTTGCTCACTAACGTTCACTTCTGCAATGCGTTGAATCGCAAAATTGCGGAATTCATTACGCAAGCCATCGTAAGCGCGAATATGCCATTGAAATCCAACATGTACCAGCGCATGTGGCCAGAGTGTCCGTCGCGTTGGTTGGTCGTAACTCATGGAGTTGTAAAGCACCTCCAGTGCTTTCCCATGGCGGGTAGCTTTGATCACACAGCGTAGTACGTACTGGCCGACCGAGTTTGTGGGAGTAGGCAAGGCTTCCACTAGGTGCCTATCTCCTCCCAACACGGGGAGCATCGCGACAGATTGACTCTCAGCATATGCAAGTAGCAGTGCCAAATACTCGCTGGGGTCGCCTGATGCCAAGCGGGGAGCAAATTTAGCTCCGGGTTCGTATGCGCGTGCACTCGGGTTGTATTCGAGGCTCTTGGGAAACTGTCGTTTGTATATCTGGATGTCGCGCGTCACATGGTTCGGATTGACCCGGAATACATCGCAAACACGCTGGCGCTGGACTACGCCCTCCCATAGCACCATCGACTCAATAAATCGTAGGCGCTGCTGCTGGGCGAACGTGAGAGATTCTATCGATTCCATGCTACACATTATATGTAAATTATTTTTTTTGTGTTAGTAACATTTTTTATTTGCCGTACACTTTATGTAGTATACTGACAACTTGATCTAACTTAACATTCGAAAATGGCCTTTGATCGACTGTCCGCATGGCTGCAAACACTTGGCTACGAAGCTGCGGACGAGTCTATTCATCGGCCGGAGGATCGCCTCAGCACGACCCATCCGTATTCGGCAGAGTTAAACGATCTGCTTCGGCATGACGGCCAGATTCGTGCACATGCGGTTTTTGACGTGCAAGGCTTTCCGACGGTGGCCTTCTTTGAAGATGACGGCACCCTGTTAAGCGACCCCGAGGGGTTCGCCCGCATTCGGCAGCGCATCTGGAATCAGAACCTGGTCGCCATTGTGATGGTGGTTGATGCATCGGGGCTGATCGCCTATCCGCCTACAAAGAAGATCCGGCCGGAAAGGCTCGCTATCTCCCAGGCAAGTGCCAATGGCTTGTTCTCCGCTGCCGAGATTCGGTCAGGTGAGGTACAGCAACGTCTTCCGACATGGTTCAAGCCAGAAAACAGGGTCGACCGGCAATTACTCAACGATCTCGGGGAAACCGTCAGGCAGCTTGAAGGTTACGGGTATGGCCGCGATGTGGCTCAAACCCTCATGGGGCAAGTGCTTTTCGTCTCATATCTCGAACATCGCCGCATCGTTAGCGACACCTATCGTCAGAAGCGACAAGTTGCCGCCTTTCACGACTTAGAACCGCTAACAAAAAGATCATCCTCCCCCTGTTCACAGTGAGTAAATTTCGTTAACCTTGACTTTGTTTTCCTGAGAGAAAA
>WRJU01000061.1 GCA_009778425.1 Pseudomonadota bacterium | reverse complement strand
GGTTGCGGGGGAAGGATTTGAACCTTCGACCTTCGGGTTATGAGCCCGACGAGCTACCGGACTGCTCCACCCCGCGTTGGAGAGGGCGCACTATACAAAATCTGCCATCCGATGGCAAGCAGTTTTAACGCAGTGCAGTCTTGTAGTTGACTAAATTATACGGAAATTGGTAGAGTTGAATTGTTGAACATTTCACTCGGGTATTGTTCTAAGTGAATGTGTCGGCAACAACAACCAAAATGAGTGGAGGAGACATGAGACTGACAACCAAGGGGCGTTTCGCTGTGACTGCAATGATTGATCTGGCTTCGCGCCAGGAAAACGGGCCGGTGACCTTGAATGCCATTTCGGAGCGCCAGCGTATTTCCCTTTCCTATCTCGAACAGCTTTTTGGCCGTCTGCGCCGTTGCAGCCTCGTGAAGAGTGTGCGCGGGCCGGGCGGCGGTTATCGGCTGGCGCGGGATATGGATGAGATTACGGTGACGGATATTGTGCTTGCGGTCGATGAACCGCTCGACGCGACCCGTTGCGGCGGACGGGCAAACTGCAACAACGCCGCGCAGTGTATGACGCATGACCTGTGGAGCAGCCTGAACAGGCGCATGTTCGACTATCTGGACTCGGTGACGCTCGGCTCGCTGGTTGGGCGGCCGATTTATGTCGGTTCCTGTGTGTCCGGAGAAGGGCAGATGATGCCGCCGCAAACGGGACAGGCTCAGATGCAGGCGCGGGCGATTTGAGGAAAAAATGCTGAAACTCCCTATTTACCTTGATTACTCGGCAACGACGCCGGTTGACCCAAAAGTGACGCAGGCGATGATTCCCTGGCTCACCGAGCGTTTCGGCAATCCTGCCAGTCGTTCCCATGCGTTCGGCTGGGAGGCGGAAGAGGCGGTGGAAAAGGCGCGCGGGGAAGTCGCGGCGCTGGTCGGTGCGGATTCGCGCGAAATCATCTGGACTTCCGGGGCAACGGAGTCGAACAACCTCGCCATCAAGGGGGCGGCGCATTTTTATAGGGACAGGGGCCGTCACATCCTCACCCTCAAGACCGAACACAAGGCGGTGCTCGATACCGTGCGCGAGCTCGAACGCGAAGGGTTCGACGCGACTTATCTCGGTGTGCGGGAAAATGGCTTGATCGACCTCGATGCTTTTTGCGCCGCCTTGCGCCCGGATACCAGTGTCGTTTCAGTCATGCTGGTCAACAACGAGATCGGCGTGATCCAGCCTATCGGGGAAATCGGGGCGATTTGCCGCGAGAGGGGCATCGTGTTCCATGTTGACGCGGCGCAGGCGACGGGCAAGGTCGATATTGACCTCGCAAAGTTGCCCGTCGACCTGATGAGTTTTTCCGCCCACAAGACTTACGGCCCCAAAGGCATCGGTGCGCTCTACGTGCGGCGCAAGCCCCGAGCGCGCTTGGAAGCCCAAATGCACGGCGGCGGCCATGAGCGCGGGTTGCGCTCGGGAACCCTGCCGACGCACCAGATCGTCGGCATGGGCGAAGCCTTCCGTTTGGCGCGCGAAAACATGGCTTCCGAACTGCCGCGCGTCCGCGCGCTGCGCGACCGGCTGCTTGCCGGTCTTTCCGGCATCGAAGCTACCTATGTCAACGGCGATATGGCGCTGGAACACCGCGTGCCGCATAACCTCAATGTTTCCTTTGCCTACGTCGAAGGCGAATCCCTGATGATGTCGATCAAGGATATTGCGGTCTCTTCCGGCTCGGCGTGTACTTCCGCAAGCCTGGAACCGTCCTACGTCCTGCGCGCGCTTGGACGCGACGACGAACTGGCGCATAGTTCCATCCGTTTTACCCTTGGGCGCTTTACCACTGCCGAAGAAATCGACTACGCCATCGAAGTGCTCAGGCGTGGAGTTGGTAAACTGCGCGATCTTTCACCGCTCTGGGAAATGGCCCAGGCGGGCGTCGATCTCAATACGGTAGAGTGGGCGGCTCACTAAGTGGAAGTGCAGGAAACAGGAGAAAAACGGACATGACCTATAGCAACAAGGTTCTGGATCATTACGAGAACCCCCGCAATGCCGGTTCGTTCGCGCAGGACGAGGAGGGCGTGGCTACCGGCATGGTGGGCGCTCCGGCTTGCGGTGACGTCATGAAACTCCAGATCAAGGTCGGCAAGGATGGCATCATCGAAGATGCCCGTTTCAAGACTTACGGCTGCGGTTCGGCGATAGCTTCATCTTCGCTCGTGACCGAGTGGGTCAAAGGCAAGACGCTCGATGAGGCATTGACGATCAAGAACGCCCAGATTGCTGAAGAATTGGCCTTGCCGCCAGTCAAGGTTCACTGTTCGGTGCTGGCCGAGGATGCCATTCGCGCCGCAGTCGCCGATTACAAGAAAAAACACGGAGAAAATAAATGAGCGTCACTTTGACGGAGCGCGCTGCCCAACATATCGCCCATTTCATCGACAAACGCGGCAAGGGGTTCGGCGTCCGCCTGGGCATTAAAACCTCCGGCTGTTCCGGTATGGCTTACAAGATCGAATTCGTCGATCAGGCGTTCGATGAAGACCTCGTTTTCGACAGCCACGGCGTCAAGGTCGTGATCGACCAGAAAAGCCTCGTTTATCTTGATGGAACCGAACTCGATTACGTGCGCGAAGGGCTGAACGAAGGCTTCAAGTTCAATAATCCCAACGCCAAAAGCCTATGCGGTTGTGGCGAGAGCTTCAACGTGTAGGGGCGCCGCCTTCGGCGCCCCGTTGATGAATTTGCCCCGTTGATGAATTTATCAGTATGCTTTCCACGGGACGCCGTGGGCGGCGTCCCCTACATTGCCCATGAGTGTTGATCTCTCTCTCGACTTCTTTTCCCTGTTTGGCTTGCCGCACCGCTTCAATCTCGATGAAACGGCGCTTGACCGCGCTTGGCATGCGCTGCAAACCGAAGTCCACCCGGATCGCACGGCCCATCTGCCCAACAGCCGTGGTGCGATGGCGGGCGCGTTACGCGTCAACGAAGCCTACGCCGCACTCAAAAAACCGGTCACGCGCGCCCGATACCTGCTCGAACTGGCCGGGATGAGTCTGGAAGCCATCAATGGGAATACGGTGGCTCCCGAATACTTGATGGAACAACTGGAATGGCGCGAGGCGGTGGAAGAGGCGCGCGGGGTCAATGATGTCGATGCGCTGGAACAACTGGCGCTGCGCCTGCAAATCCGGACGGACGGGGTTATCGCGCAACTGGCCGAGGAACTCGACGGACAACGCGACCTCGAAGCTGCTGCCGATACCGTGCGGCGGTTGATGTTCCTCGATAAGCTCCGCCTTGGGATCGACGACGCCCTGGCGGCGCTCGATAACTGATTGACGGACACAAGAGGCGAAAGGAGATCAATGGCCCTGTTGCAGATTGCCGAGCCTGGTCAGGCTACTGCGCCGCACAAGCACCGGCTGGCGGTGGGCATCGACCTCGGTACGACCAATTCGCTGGTTGCCACGGTCAGAAACGGCATCGCCGTTTGCCTGACCGACGGGCAGGGTCGCTCGCGTATGCCCTCTGTCGTCCATTACCGGGAAGACGGTGGCATCGAACTTGGGTTCAATGCCATGAGTACGCACGTCTCCGACCCCCGCAATAC
>WRJU01000060.1 GCA_009778425.1 Pseudomonadota bacterium | reverse complement strand
CCGTCGCCGATTTGCAGGTTGAGGAGGCGGTTATTCTGCGTGAAGGCGCTCGCAAAATCGGCCAGCATGGTCTCCAGCGCCGGAAACGGCAGGCCGGGGAGCGCCGCAGAGAGCTTCTCCAGCGGGGTCGTGTAGTCGATGCTATTTTTAGGGTCAAATCTGCTGAAATCCATAATAGTCATCCATGAAAAATATCTGGACTACATTAGCTTCACTTGAAGCTATCACAAATTTCGGAATGGAAAAACCGAAGCGACTAAAAATCTCTCCGAGTTTACCATTACGGAATTCACGCTATAGCGGGCAGACAAACTTTAACACGGAGAAGAAATTCCTCCCATAGGAGGAATTTTTGGACAACGCCACACTTACCGCCGCGTTTGGACGTGTTTTGCGCCAGCAACGCAAACAGGCTCGACTGACACAGGAACAGTTGGCCCTGATGGCGGATTTGCAGCGTAACTATGTCTCGGAACTGGAACGCGGCCAGAAGCAGTCATCGGTGGTAACGTTATTTAGGCTGGCGTCGGCATTACACGTTTCACCCCACGAATTTGTCAGGCAGCTTTCCAGGGAGCTGGAGGATCATATCCCGCCACCGGGTAAAAGCTAGGCGGGTGGCGGGCGGATTGCATGCGGTAAGAGGCTCTCAGATTCACGGAAATCGACGTGAGGGTCTTATCCGCAATATGACGCAACAATACTCATCCGGCAATGCCCAAGCTCCTTGGAGATCGTTAGCCGCGCCATCCGGTCGGTCTCCCGGTCTTCCCCTTTGAGCGTGCTGCGCGCGGGGCCGCCCGCTTTCGGGCATTTCCAGCCCGTGAGTTCTTCGTAGCGCGCCTGCGCGTACTGATGCCGCAGCCCGTGCATGTTCCGAAGCCCCGCCGCCTTGCACTGGCCGTCGTAGGTGTCGCGCTGCTGGATGTAGGACTTGCCCGGCGGGATGAGCGACCCATCGCCCGCAAATGCAAGGCAATCGCGCACCCCGGCGCGCTGTGCCGCCGTGCGGATGGGTTCGATCCGCGGACGCCCGCCCTTACACCACGGGCCGTCCAGAATGAGCAGGTTTCCCTGAGCGGCTTTGGCCATCACGATCTTGATGGATTCCTCGCGCCGCAGACCAAAGAGGGACTGCAAGCGCAGGCTCATCTTTGTATAGGGGTCGGTAATGCGGGCGAGCCGCCTGTCGTCGAGCACCTGCGCCTTGTTGGGCGTTCCAGCGTACTGTCGGTCTGCGATACCCAGTTCAGCGTTGTCTTTCGGGATCATGCCGGGCTTGTCGACCTTCTCTGCCAACCAGCGTAGATGCGCCATGCGGTTCTTGATCGTGCCTACCGAGAGCCCCTCTTTTTGCCACTGCCGCAGCAGGCACATGACATGCTTCATCGTCAGGTTGGGGGCGCGCAAATTGTTAAAGCCGCCCGCCCGCAGTTGCCGGGCGCATTGCTGGAGCGTGAGGAAGCGCGCGGCCTGGGTCGCTTCGCTCCCGTCCTTGTTACGCATGCACATCGTTTTGAGGTCTGTTCCAAGTTTGCTCATGTTGGGTTCTCACTTGAGTTGTGTTGATTGGTATCCGTCCAGCGTCAGGGCGCTGACTCCCTTGCAACGTCTGGTGTTGCCCCCCGTCCGAGAAAAAATCTGTTTAGTGTTTCGGCCAATCCGTCATCCTGTGACGGAGTCCCCGAAGGGTTACGGCCAGACGCTCGGTACGTCTCTTTCCCCCGAATAGGGGACTCCCCACTTCCTCGCCTTTCCTGTTGGAAGCCGCGCAGGGAGGTTCCTTGCAATGCAAGTGGTTGGCATCGAACGTGGGACGGCAATAACCGTCCTGGCCACCGATGCCCGTGGCGCAAGCGCACGAAGGCGCGATGTTGAACATAGAAACGTTGTGAAAATGACTAACGCATGGAGAATTGCGAAGTCGACGGCCAGAGGTGGCCGTTTGGAGGAAGGAAGCACGTGGTATAGCTTCCTGATAGTGCGCTCAAGGTTTTTGAGGCGCACGAAGATAAAGACCCGGTAAGGCCTGTTTTTTTTAATTCCTAGCCCGGTGTCGAGACCGGGGCGGTGCGATTGACGCTAGGCTCACCGCGAGGTGTTTCAGTGCGCGCACGAATGCGCGATAAGTCAAATAAGCATCGACGCCTTGTTAGGCGCTGTCCGCACACTAGCGACGCGGGGCGGAAGGTTCCGATGAATAACCCCATCGGTGGTCGCTATTGGATGATGCCCACCTGATGCCATAGCGAAACATGCAGGTGGCCGATGTTTGATGCCCGTCGGCAGGCTGTTACAGTGCCGATTATGCGCCTCTGTTGCCGCAATACAAGGCCCTGATGAAAAAATTTTTTCCGTTATTTCATAAAGTTATATCAAATTCTATGCAGTTCTATTTACGCCTATCTACTCATCCGTGAGGGTTGGCGATTCCGCAACAGTTTGGCTGACGCGACCGCCTGACCCCCCATCATCATTTAGAGTAATTTTCCCATCGTCCTAAAAACCGCTGGCGCACCCCTCCTGCCTTGGCTTCTGCGGCAGCCCATGCCCGCAGTCACTACGGAGGCTATCGCCCTGTAGTGACTGCGGGCTCGCGCCTCTCATTGCGCCATGCTTCCATGATCGCCACTCAAAAGCTGCGCCAGCAATTCCTCCATCGGTCACGGTTTCCTCATCCGCCCGATGAAATAGCGCAGACGCTCGGCGCTCGTCTCACACTGCACCAGCGAACCGTGCTATTCAGGCTCGCCGTATGCGTTACAGACGTGTGCACAACCGTTACAGAAAGCGTATCCGTTACAAAAAACCCAGCAACCATGCGGGTTGTAACGTTGTAACGGATAAAACGCAGAAGGAGGGGAGAACGCGAAGCGTACTCGCCCCCATAGAAATTCTTCGGTTACTGCGCCGCGCCTTCGCGTTTGCCCTCAAGGAACTGCACCAGCGACTCGCCCTCTTTGAGCCCAGCCATTGAGAGCATCCGGGCATCGGCCTTTTCGACGGAATCGCGGATGGCCTGCGTGTTGAGCCGCGAGTAGACCGCCGTTGCCGCAGGGCTTTTATGCCCAAGGCTCCCGCCGATGATGGGTAGCGACGAACCGCTGATCGCCTGCCAGCTTCCAAGCGTCCGCCGCAGGTCATGGAGCGTGACCCCGTTCGGAACGTTGCGCCCGTAGGGGATACCGGCACGGCCTAGCACACGCTGGAGGGCTTTCTTTGGTTCTACAAGATGCCCGGTGACTCCGGGGCCGGGGAAGACAAAACCTTTGCCTCCATATTTGCCTTGTCTCGCTTGCAAGATTTCTACTGCCGGAGGCGAAAGCATGACAGTTTGCGCTTCCCCGTTTTTGGTTTTGGGGATGCGCCATTGCGCTTCAAGCAGGTTGATCTCGTCCCAGTTCATCGCGCAGACGTTCGCCCGACGCGCCCCGGTGAGCAGCGCGAGCAGGAGAAAATCGCGGAAGAACTCACCCTCTTGGGCAAGCGCATCGAAAAACTGCGCCAGTTCTGCTTGGTTCAGGAAACGGTC
>WRJU01000059.1 GCA_009778425.1 Pseudomonadota bacterium | reverse complement strand
AAACTGCGTAGCCGCATGAAAATCCCGGTTTTCCACGATGACCAGCATGGTACGGCCATCGTGGTTGGCGCGGCCGTTCTCAACGGCCTGCAAATACAGGGCAAGAGCCTGAAGGAGATCAAGCTCGTGACTTCGGGCGCTGGCGCGGCGGCGCTGGCATGCCTCGATTTGCTGGTGATGCTCGGTATCCCTGTGGAAAACATCTGGGTGACTGACATCGAAGGGGTGGTCTATGAGGGCCGAACCGTGCTGATGGATACGGTCAAGGCGCGCTACGCCAAGAAGACCGACGCGCGCAGCCTCAATGAGGTCATCGAAGGAGCCGATGTTTTCCTGGGCTTGTCGGCGGGCGGTGTGCTCAAGCCTGACATGGTCGCCAAAATGGCTCCCAATCCGCTCATCCTGGCGCTTGCCAATCCGACCCCGGAGATATGGCCCGGCGAGGTGCGGCAGGTGCGCGATGACGCCATCGTCGCCACGGGCCGTTCGGATTTTCCGAATCAGGTCAATAATGTGCTCTGCTTCCCGTTCATTTTCCGTGGGGCGCTCGATGTGGGGGCGACCAGCATCACCGACGAGATGAAACTCGCGGCGGTACGCGCCATCGCCGAATTGGCGCGCGTCGAGCAAAGCGATGTTGTCGCTGCCGCCTATGGCGAGAAAGTGGGCGGTTTTGGAGTCGATTACATCATTCCGCGCCCCTTCGACCCTCGGCTCATCGTCAAGATTGCCCCGGCGGTAGCCGAGGCGGCCATTGCGTCGAATGTGGCGACGCGCCACATCACCGACTGGGATGCCTATCGCACCCAACTCAACAACCTCGTCTGGCACTCCGGCCTTCTGATGAAGCCGGTGTTTGCCGCCGCCCGCAACAAACCGCAACGCATCGTCTTTGCCGAGGGGGAATCCGAGTTGGTGCTGAGGGGGGTGCGCGGCGTGATCGACGAAGGCATGGCCTGGCCGATCCTGGTGGGGCGCACGGAAGCCGTCATTGGCGCGATTGATCGCCTGGGGCTGCGCATGAATGTCGGCCTGAACTTTGAAGTGATCGACCCCGCGTACAACCCGCATTTCAACGAAATGTGGAGGCACTACCACAAACTCATGGAGCGCCGGGGCGTCACGGAAAGCGAGGCTCAAAATGAAGTGCGCCGCAGCACGACCCTGATCGGGGCGTTGCTGCTCGCGCTAGGCTATGGCGATGGCCTCATCTGCGGGACGGATGGCGTACATCGCGCCCATCTGGCCTATATCGACGCCGCAGTGGGCCGCCGTTCCGGCGTCAATCATTACTACACGGTCAACGTATTGAACACGTCCGGCCGCACGCTGTTCATGACCGATACCAACGTCAATTACGACCCGACGCCTGAACAGATCGTCGAAATGACCGTGTTGGCCGCTGAGGAAATGCAGCGTTTCGGGGTCGAACCCAAGGTGGCCCTGTTGTCGCATTCCTCATTCGGTTCCGCCGACACGCCGACTGCCGAGAAGATGCGCGCCGCCCTGCGCCTGTTGCGTGAGCGCCATCCTGAATTGCAGGTCGAAGGCGAAATGCACGGCGATTCGGCGCTCGATGCCCGGTTCAGGCGGCGTGTTTTTCCGAATTCGCATTTGGAGGGAGAAGCCAACCTCCTGGTTTTCCCAACCCTGGATGCAGCCAATATTGCGTTCAACCTGTTGAAAACCGCAGCCGGCGGCGGGGTGACCGTTGGGCCGATCCTGCTCGGCGCGGCCAAACCCGTACATGTGCTGACAGCTTCGGCTACGGTACGCAGAATCATCAACATGACTGCACTGACCGTCGTTGAGGCGGGATGCCTGGAGAAATGAAGCCGCATCGACCTCCGGAAAGGGGACGTTTTGCAAAAGTGTTGTTTTTTCGTCATTGCAAAAAGAAAACGGCCTCTTCCGTGCATTTTTTGTTTTGCGCTGTTTGCCGTTGAGGCGCTTGGGTGGTAAAATATGAACGTGTGCTGTTCGGGATGGCTTCAAAAATATTCGCTATCCTATTGTTTTTTCTATAAATAAACCAACCCCGACCCTGGATCGAAAAGGTTCCCATGAGGCTTCGATTGTTATTTGCCATGATGGTGGCTTTGGCTTTGACCCTGACAGGGGGCGGTTTTGCTGTGGCCGCACCCACGAAATGCACAAGCGCGTCGAAAGCGAAGGCATGCAAGTCTGCGCCGACGGCTGCGGCAAGCAAGGGTAAATCCGCGTCGTCGGCTTACGCGGGCAAAAGACAGGCGGGCAAGAAAAGAGCGGCAAGGCCAGGCAGAATCGCAAACGTCAAGCGGACGCTTGCGGGCAGGCTGGCGGTCGCGAAAAAACAGGCCGCCCGGGCGCGGGCTGCGGATGACCCTGTCACGCTACGCTTGGACGAACACGGCCAGCCCCGCCTGAGTTCATCGGCTTTCTACGTCGCCAACCAGAACACGGGCGAAATTCTGCTTCAGAAAAACGCGCGCGCGGTGATGCCGATTGCCTCGATTACCAAGCTCATGACGGCAATCGTGGTGCTCGAATCGGGAAGCAATCTGCACGAAATGCTTACCATCTCCGACGACGATGTCGACTACCTGAAAGGTACGCATTCCCGCCTGGGGGTAGGGACGCGATTGACGCGCGAAGACATGCTGCAACTGGCGCTGATGTCGTCGGAAAACCGCGCTGCTTCGGCCTTGTCTCGCCACTATCCAGGCGGGCGGGCGGCCTTTATCGAGGCAATGAACGCCAAGGCACGCCTGATCGGCATGACGGACTCCCACTTCTACGACAGCACCGGGCTGACGCCGCGCAATGTTTCCAGCCCGCGTGACCTGTCCCGCCTGGTAATAGCGGCATCCGGTTATTCAAAGATTCGTGAGTTTTCCACGACGGAAGAACGTTATGTCTATATCAATGGACAGCCAAGACGTTTCGGCAACACCAATGGGCTGGTCAAGAGCGCAGACTGGGTCATCAGCGTTTCCAAGACGGGTTACATCAGCGAAGCTGGCCGTTGCCTTGTGATGCAAGCATGGATGCAGGATCAGCCACTGGTAATCGTGTTGATGGATGCGAATGGCCGCAACATGCGTACTGTCGACGCGCAACGGGTACGTTTGTGGCTGGAAGAAAGGCCGGAACGTCTGGCCGCTACCCGTCGGGAACAGCAAGGGTAAAACAGGTTTTCCATCGAAGGCGGAGAAAACGCGAGGGGTTGAACATCTCGCGTTTTTTAACGCGCTTAGTTCTTCTTGAAAGTCAACGTTTTCGCGTCCGTGAAAATGCCTCTGCCCTGTATGGGGATCAGCCATAGGCAAAGCGATGCCATCCTGTGAGACAGGTTTAGGCAGAAAAACAACACAAAAAACAACATTGTTTGATTTTATGTTGAAAGGCTTGGCAAGAAACACCTAAGTTATTGTTTTTATAGGGCATGGCGGAGAGAGTGGGATTCGAACCCACGGTAGGCTTACACCTACGCCTGATTTCGAGTCAGGTACCTTCAACCGCTCGGCCATCTCTC
>WRJU01000058.1 GCA_009778425.1 Pseudomonadota bacterium | reverse complement strand
CGCAGCATCTCGGTAAACCTCAGAGCTATGTAAGCAAAGTTGAAACCGGCGAGAGAAGATTGGACTTCCTGGAAACTCGGGATTATTGCCTGGCATGCAAGCAGAATTTCATATCCTTCGTCAAGACAATGGAAACTCTTTTAATTCAAAGCAATTAATAAGCATAATTAATCATAATAACACTTCCCACAGCGGCGCATTGCTCACCACCGGATATTAAATGGGATGATCATTCGATGCGCCAAAAGTGGTGACATTTTGTCTCCACTTTGTTAATCTAAGGCATCCGACTCATACAAGGGTCAAACCATGACCACTACCGCTTTGATTGAACGTGGGCGCATTACGGCTCGTGTTCCGCTTGCTGTGCAGGAAACGCTGGAAATGGCTGCCAGCCTGATGGGCGCGACCCTCAATCAGTTCGTCGTTCAAGCCGCCTTGCACGAAGCCGAGCGCATCATCGAGCAAGAGCGCGTCATCCGCATGAGTGTCCGCGATACCAAGGCATTTCTCGCCACACTGGATCAACCGCTGCCGCCCAACGACAAACTGAAATCAGCACTCGAAAACTACCTGGCCCGACGCAATGATCAGACTGGAACCATTGACTGGGCGCCACGACAGAAACGGATTTGATTGCGGCATTGAGCCTCTCAATATCTGGCTGCGCCAGACCGCGCTCCAGCATCAGGACAGAGGGATTTCGCGCACTTTCGTTGCGGTCGCCGCAGATGCGGCAGCGGCGCAATCATGGACTCAGTCGGGCTACCTGGTAGAGACGAACAGCATCCTCGGCTTTTACGCGCTGACGTCGGCATTCGTGTTGACCGTTAATTTGCCAGCCAAACAGGCCAAACGTTACCCGCGCCAGATTCCAGTCACCCGTTTGGGGCGTCTGGCTACGCGAGCCGACATGCAGGGTCAGGGATTGGGCCAATTACTCTTGGCAGATGCCGTACACCGCGCCCGCACGGCAGCGCAAGCCGTAGGCAGCGCCGGTTTGTTCGTGGATGCCAAAAACGAATCGGCAGCGCGCTTCTATCAACGCTACGGGTTTATCCCCGCCGCCGATCAAGCGTTGAAATTGTTTTTGCCCTTCTGGTGAGGGGGTATAAAACCTCACCCCACAACACATTGCGCCTCATCCGCCCCCCGCCGGTCGATACGGCCTATGCGGTAGACGGTCTCCCCCGCCCCGGCGAGCTTGGCTGCAACCGCATCGGCATCGGCTTCAGACACAACCACCGCCATGCCGATGCCGCAGTTGAAGACCCGGTGCATTTCCTGATCTGCAACATGCCCCGCTTCCTGCAACCACTGGAACAGGGGCGGCAACGTCCAGCTACGGGCATCAATCCGCGCGACGAGTTCTTTGCCCAGGATGCGCGGCACATTTTCGGTAAGACCGCCGCCGGTGATGTGCGCCAGCCCCTTCACCGCACCGGGCAGGTCGCGGAAAACCGAAAGCAACGGCTTGACGTAGATGCGGGTCGGTTCCAGCAATGCGTCCCGCAGGGGACGCCCGTGGAAATCGGCATCGAGATCGACTCCGCTCACTTCGACGATCTTGCGAATCAGGGAATAACCGTTGGAATGCGCGCCACTGGAAGCGAGTCCCAGCACCACGTCACCCGGCACGATCCGCGCGCCGTCAATGATGTCGCTTTTCTCCACCGCGCCAACGGCAAATCCGGCGAGGTCGTATTCCCCGTCCGGGTACATGCCGGGCATCTCGGCGGTTTCTCCGCCGATCAGCGCGCAACCCGCAAACTCGCAGCCACGGGCAATGCCCTGCACTACCGTGGCCGCCGTGCCGACATCGAGCTTGCCGCAAGCAAAGTAATCGAGGAAGAACAGAGGCTCGGCGCCCTGCACCAGAATGTCGTTCACGCTCATCGCCACGAGGTCTTGCCCCACGGTGTCGTGCTTGTTGAGCATGAATGCCAGCTTCAACTTGGTTCCTACGCCGTCGGTTCCGGAGACGAGCACCGGCTCGCGGTATTTTCCCGATAGATTGAACAACGCGCCGAAGCCGCCGATGCCCCCCATTACCTCTGGGCGCATCGTTTTCCTGGCGAAAGGCTTGATCCGGTCGACCAGCGCATCGCCTGCGTCGATGTCGACCCCGGCATCGCGGTAGGAAAGAGGGGATGGGGAAGAAGGATATTGCTGCGCGCTCAAGGCCGTTTCTCCGGCAAATCGAAAATTCTGGAAGACGGCGCTTGAGGCAGCGCCGCCAAATGGCTACATTTGAGAAATTTTTACGGGTACGGTCTCATGAACGACCCAAAAACCGAAGCTAGGAATCTTACTTGAACAGTCGTCGAGCGCAATCCCCGTCATTGATGGCAGAGTGACTCAAAATGTCTATTTTCCGTCCTCTCCATCTGCAAACCGCCGCCTGGGCAGGAGTCGCGCTGGCGCTGGCCGCCCTGCTCTGGCTGCTCGCGCCCATTCTGACGCCGTTCGCGCTAGCCGCTGTGTTCGCCTATCTGTGCAATCCGGCGGTCGATGCCCTGGCTCGCCGACGGCTGCCGCGACCGGCGGCGGTGCTGCTGGTCATCGCGGGGCTGGGCCTTGCGTTCACCGCGCTGGCGCTTGTGCTGCTGCCGATGCTCTATAGCAAGGCCGTGATGCTGGCGCAAAGGCTGCCAAGACTGATCGAACTGTTCAACGAACACGCTTCCCCCTTGCTCAACAAGTATTTCGACATACAACTCCAACTCGAATCGGCGCAATTCCATGCGTGGATCGGGCAATTCCTCGATGGCGCGCAAGACCTGCTTCCAGCCCTGCTCAGGCACATCGGCCAGAGCAGCATGGCGATTGCCGCAATACTCATCAACCTGATGCTGATTCCCATCGTCACTTTTTATCTGCTCCAGGAATGGCCGCGCATCATCGCGGGACTTTCCCGCGCGCTGCCGCGCCCCTGGCTGCCGCGCGCGCAACGGATAGCGACAGGGATTGATACTGTGTTGTCGCAATTCTGCCGGGGCCAGGTGTCGGTCATGCTGTTGCTGGCCGTGTATTACAGCGCGGGGCTCACGCTGGCCGGACTCGATTTCGCGCTGCCGGTCGGCGTACTCACGGGGCTGTTGACCTTCATCCCCTATATCGGTTTTGGCGGCGGGCTGGCGCTGGCCGTGCTCAGCGCGCTGCTCCAGGGCAGCGGGTGGGAACCGCTCATCGGCGTAGCCATCGTCTATGGTATCGGGCAACTGATCGAGAGTTTTATCCTCACCCCTTACCTCGTCGGCGAACGCATCGGCCTACATCCGCTGGCCGTGATCTTCGCCCTGCTGGCCTTCGGTCAGTTATTCGGCTTTGTCGGCGTACTCGTTGCGCTGCCCGCCAGCGCGGCGCTCCTCGTCGGGTTGCGCGAAATTGCCTCGGCATGGTTTGCCAGCCCCGTCTACCTCGGCCCCGGCAACCCAAACGGAGCCGATCCCCCTGAAAGCACGACGACGGCACCCTGCGACACCGACA
>WRJU01000057.1 GCA_009778425.1 Pseudomonadota bacterium | reverse complement strand
GGGCTTCATGATGAAAACCTCGATGTTTCGGCGCGAAAGGAGCGATTCGACTGCTGTTACACTAGTGGTTTACGTCACACCTACTTCTTTTCCCCATGCTTGTTCCAATTGAACACCGGATTGCCGATGAACTCGGCGTTTCCACACATCAGGTTGCCGCCGCCGCGCGCTTGTTCGACGATGGCGCAACGGTTCCCTTCGTCGCGCGTTACCGCAAGGAAGCCACAGGCGGGCTGGACGACACGCAGTTGCGCACGCTCGCCGAACGGCTGGCCTATCTGCGCGAACTGGAAGAGCGCCGCACGACGGTGCTGGCCTCCATCGAAGAACAGGGCAAGCTGACGGAGGAATTGCGCGAACAGATTGAATCTGCCCAAACCAAACAGCGCTTGGAAGACCTCTATTTGCCTTACAGGCCGAAGCGCCGCACGAAGGCGCAAATTGCCCGCGAGGCGGGACTCGCGCCGCTGGCCGGAGCGCTGCTCGCAAACCCGGAGCTGGAGCCGGAACGCGCCGCGCTGGAATACCTGAATCCCGACGCGGGCTTCGAGGACGCAAAAGCGGTGCTCGACGGGGCGCGCCAGATTTTGATGGAAGAGTTCTCGGAAGACGCCGCCTTGTTGGGCGAACTGCGCCAGCTTCTCCATGACGAAGGGGAAATACGCTCTGCGGTGGAAGAAGGCAAAGAAAACGAAGGGGCGAAATTCCGCGACTGGTTCGATTTCCGCGAGCCGTTTGCCGCGATGCCTTCGCATCGGGCGCTGGCCTTGTTGCGCGGGCGTAACGAAGGGATATTGAAGATCATTCTCGACCTGCCCCGCCCCGACGGCGACGCTCGTGCTCCGCATCCCTGCGAGCAACGCATCGCGGCCCGCTTCGGCATCCGGGATGAGGGCCGGCCCGCCGACAGGTGGCTCGTCGAAACCGCGCGCTGGGCCTGGACGGTGAAAATATCGCTCTCGCTGGAATTCGACCTGATGGGCACATTGCGCGAATCCGCAGAAGAGGAAGCCATCCGCGTCTTTGCCCGCAATCTGAAGGACTTGCTGCTCGCCGCCCCGGCGGGCGCGCACTGTGTGATGGGACTCGATCCGGGCATCCGCACGGGGGTAAAAGTGGCGGTGGTGGACGCCACGGGAAAGCTGCTGGATACGGCAACGGTCTACCCGTTTGAACCCCGGCGCGACCGCGCGGGAGCGCTTGCCACGCTCTCGGCGCTGGCGAAAAAGCATACGGTGGAACTGGTCGCTATCGGCAACGGCACGGCCTCGCGCGAAACGGACGCACTGGTGGCGGAACTGTGCGCCAGCCAGCCGACATTGCGGCTCACGCGGGTAGTGGTCTCGGAAGCAGGGGCGTCGGTGTATTCGGCGTCGGAACTGGCAGCGCGGGAATTCCCCACGCTGGATGTTTCCCTGCGCGGGGCGGTATCGATTGCGCGGCGGCTGCAAGACCCGCTGGCGGAACTGGTGAAGATCGAACCCAAGTCGATCGGCGTGGGCCAGTATCAGCACGATGTCAATCAGGGGCGGCTGGCAAGGAGCCTGGACGCAGTTGTCGAAGACTGCGTCAACGCGGTCGGGGTCGACGTCAACACGGCTTCCGCGCCGCTACTGGCACGGATTTCGGGACTCAACACGCTGCTGGCAGGCAACATCGTCGCGCACCGCGACGGCAACGGCCCGTTTCGGGACCGCCGCGCGCTGCTGGAAGTCGCCCGGCTCGGCCCGAAGACTTTCGAGCAGGCAGCGGGTTTTTTACGCATCCCGAACGGGGATAACCCGCTGGACGCTTCAGCCGTGCACCCGGAAGCCTACCCGGTCGTGGAACGCATCCTCACGAAAACCGGCAAGGGCGCGCGCGCGTTGATGAAGGATGCGGCTTTTGTGAAAACGATCAACGCTGCCGAATTCACGGACGAGCGTTTCGGCCTGCCCACGGTCAAGGACATCCTCGTGGAACTGGAAAAACCTGGCCGCGACCCGCGTCCGGAATTCCGCACCGCGAACTTCCGCGAAGGCATCGAATCGCCCGCCGACCTCACTGTCGGCATGCTGCTCGAAGGGGTGGTCACCAACGTCACGAACTTCGGGGCGTTCGTGGACATCGGCGTACATCAGGACGGACTGGTGCACATCTCGGCGCTGGCCGACCGTTTCGTGAAAGACCCGCACAGCGTGGTGAAGGCCGGGCAGATCGTAAAAGTGAAAGTGCTCGAAGTCGACCTGCCGCGCAAGCGCATCGCGCTCACCATGCGTCTGGCCGACGAAACCCGCCGTAAGGAAACAAAACACCACGAACCGAAACACGCCCCTTCGCGCCCCAGCTCGAAACCCCGGCAAAACTCGCGCCCCCCGCGCAGCAACGCCCCGCCGGAAGCTGCCGAGGGCGCGCTGGCGCAGGCCTTTGCCCGCGCCCTGAACAAATAAAACGACAGAAGCAACGGAACCCCCACGATATGAACCCTCCTAGCGCTATCCAGCGTTTTTTGCTGGAAAACCTCGACATTCGCGGAGCTGTCGTCAAGCTCACCGATGTCTGGCAAGCCCTGCAACACGAGCGCGGCTATTCCTCAACCGTCGCCGGGCTGTTGGGCGAAATGGCAGCCGTCTGCGCAATCATTGCCGGGAATCTCAAACAGCCTGGACGTCTCACGTTTCAGGCACGGGGCAACGGGCCGGTCAAACACCTGGTGGTTGATTGTTCCGAGGCACTCAACCTGCGCGGCTACGCCATGGCTGAAAATTTCACCTTCGGAGACAAACTGACTTCGCTCCTCGGGGACGGACAGTTGCAATTGAGCCTGGAGACAGAAGGGTTTGAGCAGCCTTATCAAAGCATCGTCCCGCTCGAAGGCAACAGCATCGCCGAAGTGTTTACGCACTACCTCGAACAGTCCGAACAACAGCCCGCCGGGCTATGGCTGGCCTGTAGCCAGAACGCCAGCGCGGCGCTTTTCGTACAAAAACTTCCCGGCGCGGACGCAAAAGACTCCGACGGCTGGACGCGCGCCCTGGCCCTGGCGGAGACCGTGCGCGATGAGGAATTGCTTGAACTGGACTCTGCCGACCTGCTCCGCCGCCTGTTCGCCGAAGAGGATGTGCGCCTCTACCCGCCCCGAGCCGTCACGCACGACTGGCCGCGCAAGCCAGAACAAATTGCCGACCTGTTGCTTACGCTGGGCGAAGAGGAAGTCCGTTCGATGATCACCGAAGACGGCGAACTCATCGTCCGCGATGAACTGTCGAACCATACCTATTCGTTCGACACAGCCGATGTCGACGCCCTTTTCCAGCCGCGTACACTGCACTAGAGCGTTTTCTGTTCAAGTGCGTACAGAACACCCCTCTCCCCTTGTGGGAGAGGGGCGGGGGAAGAGGGGTCAATGCCGCCTCCATCCCCCTCTCCCGCCCCTGCGGGGCACCCTCTCCCTCAAGGGGAGAGGGATAAGAATGTATAGATTT
>WRJU01000056.1 GCA_009778425.1 Pseudomonadota bacterium | reverse complement strand
GGCGTGCAGGCGCTTGGCAAACATGTCCATGACCATCTGGGCTTCGTTCTGGCGCAGCAGGCCGTGGTCGACGAAGACGCAGGTCAGCCTATCCCCGATGGCGCGATGGATGAGCGCGGCAGCAACTGAGGAATCGACCCCGCCGGACAGCCCAAGGATGACTTCCTCCTCGCCGGTCTGTTCGCGGATGTGCTCGATGGCTTCAGCGATGTAGTCGCCCATCGTCCAGTCGCCCGTGCAGCCGCAGATGTCCCGCGCAAAATGGGTGAGCATGGCCGCGCCCTGGATGGTATGGGTGACTTCCGGATGGAACTGGATGGCGAAATAGCGCCGCGCGGCATCGAACATCCCGGCAATGGGGCAACTTTTGGTGGACGCCATGAGGGTGAAACCGGGAGGCAGTTTCGTAACCTTGTCGCCGTGGCTCATCCATACCTTGTATATGCCGTGGCCTTTTGTATTGACAAAATCGGCGGCGTTGCCAAACAAGGGGCCGTGACCGTGCGCGCGCACTTCGGCATAGCCGAATTCGCGCGTGTCGGACCAACTGACTTCGCCGCCGAGCTGTACGGCCATCGTCTGCATGCCGTAGCAGATGCCCAGTACCGGGACTCCCAGTTCCCACACGGCTTGCGGGGCGCGTAACTGGTGGTCTTCGTAGGTGCTGGCGTGGCTGCCGGAGAGAATGATGCCTTGGGGCGCGAACGCGCGGATGAACTCGTCGCTCACGTCGTTGGGATGAATTTCGCTATAGACGTTGGCTTCGCGCACACGGCGGGCAATAAGTTGTGTGACCTGGGAGCCGAAATCGAGGATGAGGATTTTCTGGTGGGTCATGTGCGTGGGTAGTCAAGGGAAAATAGGAGGGGCTATAAGGCATATAGGGGGCGATGGCAATCGCCCCGCTGAATCGCGGGCGGATTGCCATCCGCCCCTACGCATCAATCTCAACCGACCTGATAATTGGGCGCTTCCTTGGTGATCTGGACATCGTGGACGTGCGACTCGCGCATCCCGGCGGCACTGATCTGGACGAATTGCGCCTGCGCGTGCATGGCGGCGATGTCGGCGCAGCCGAGATAGCCCATTGAGGCGCGTAGCCCGCCTATCAACTGATGAATGACCGCTGCGACCGGCCCTTTGTAGGGTACGCGGCCTTCGATGCCTTCGGGCACGAGTTTGTCGATATTGGAAGAAATGTCCTGGAAGTAACGATCCGCCGCGCCTTTTTCCATCGCGCCGATCGAGCCCATGCCGCGATACGACTTGTACGAACGGCCTTGAAAAAGCACCGTTTCACCGGGTGCTTCTTCGGTTCCCGCGAAAAGGCCGCCGAGCATCACGCTATCGGCCCCGGCGGCAATGGCCTTGGCGATGTCGCCGGAGAAGCGGGCGCCGCCGTCGGCGATGAGCGGCACACCAGACCCCGCCAGCGCGTTGGCAACGAGGTCGATGGCAGTAATTTGCGGCACGCCGACTCCCGCAACGATGCGGGTGGTGCAGATGGAACCCGGCCCGATGCCGACCTTGACCCCGTCGGCTCCGGCATCGACGAGCGCCCGTGCGGCTTCACCGGTCGCGATGTTTCCGCCAACCACGTCGATGTTTGGAAAACGCTTCTTGACCCAGGTCACGCGGTCGAGCACACCCTGCGAATGCCCGTGGGCGGTATCGACGACAAGCATGTCGACCCCGGCTTCGGCCAGACGTTCGGCGCGCTCTTCGGTTCCCGCGCCGACGCCAAGCGCCGCGCCGACCCGCAACCGCCCCTGTTCGTCTTTGGCAGCGAATGGGTGTTCGGTGGCCTTCATCATGTCCTTGACCGTGATGAGGCCGGAAAGCCCGCCCGCATCATTGAGCACAAGCACACGTTCGAGACGGTGCAGGCGCAGCAGTTCGCGGGCTTCGTCCAGGCTTGCGCCTTCGCGCACAGTCACCAGGCGTTCCTGCGGAGTCATGATCTCGCGCACGGACTGGTCGAACTGGGTCTCGAAACGGGTGTCGCGGTTGGTGACGATGCCAACTACCTTGCCGTTCTCGACGACGGGAACGCCGGAGAAGCGATGCTGGCGCTGGAGCGCGATCACTTCGCCTACGGTCATGGTGGGCGGGATGGTTATGGGGTCTTTGAGCACACCGGATTCGTGACGCTTGACCTTGTGCACCTCCGCAGCCTGTTCCGCCGGGGAGAGATTCTTGTGCACGATGCCGACGCCGCCTTCCTGCGCGAGCGCAATGGCAAGCCGCGACTCGGTGACGGTATCCATCGCTGCGGACACCAGGGGAATGTTGAGGCAGATATTGCGACTTGCCTGTGTACTCAACCCGACATCGCGCGGCAGCACTGCCGAATGAGCGGGGACAAGAAGGACATCATCGAATGTCAGCGCCTTCTGAATCACACGCATGACTTATTTCCTTTCGGCCAAATGCGCATTATACAAAGCTCTGCCTGAGCTTGTAAGCAACACTGCACAGGAGAAGCGAAGGTGAAACGCCCGTTCGTCGCGCTCGTTTTTGGTCTGGCTGTCGCCCTCTCCGCAAACGCCCAGATATACCAATGGAAGGACAAGGACGGCAAAACGCATTTTTCGGACAGGCCTCCTCCGAACCAGCCGGGCGTTCAGGCACAGACGCCCAAACGGGTACATCCATCCTCAACGGTGACTAAACCGGAGCAGGATGAAGCCGAAGCCGAGCCCGAAACGGCGGAAAGCGGGGAGGGCGGTGTTGAACCGAAAAATGCCGTTGCCGCGCCCGCCTCCGCTTCCGCCCAGGAAAAGAATCCGACCGGACAGCGCGACGAGGAATTCCGCAAGCGTCGCGCCGCTACTGCCGAAGCCGGAGAGAAGGCGGAAAAGGACGCGGCGCTCAAAGCGCGGCGCGAGCAGGAGTGCCAACGCGCCCGCGCTCAGTACGCCACGCTGAACAGTGGGCAACGCATTGCCCTGCCGACCGAGAGCGGTGGTCGCAGTGTTCTGGATGACAGGGAACGGGCTGTTGAAATTGAGCGCGCCAAGGGGCTGATAGAGACGTTTTGCGGCAAGGATTGAGCCGCTCAAGCGTCCTGCGCTGCCCCGCCGCCCCGTTTCATCACCTTGCCTTCCTCGGCACGCCTCTGGCGCACAGCTTTTGGGTCGGCGATCAACGGGCGGTAGATTTCCACCCGGTCGCGCTCGCGCAGCACGGTATCGGGACGGGCGGGCTTATTGTAGACGCCGAGTTTGTTACGTCCGCCCAGATCGATTTCCGGGTATTTGAGCAACAGGCCGGAGGCTTCCACCGCCTCGCGCGCGGTTGCCCCTTCCGGCACTTTTACCATGACGACATCCTGTTGATGTGCCAGGGCGTAGACGACTTCGATTTCGATGAATTCATCGCTCATGAGCGCGACACTCCATGAACTTGACCGGCGCGTTTGACGAACGCTTCGACGAGAGTATTGGCA
>WRJU01000055.1 GCA_009778425.1 Pseudomonadota bacterium | reverse complement strand
TCCCGGAACCAGTGCGCCGTGCGCGTAGTGAGCACAAACAAACGCTCCAGCCCATCGCGCCGCGCCCGCTGTTCGATCCGGCGCATCAACTGTTCTCCAAGCCCCGCGCGGCGATGTTCCGGCGCTACCGCCAGACAAGCCAGTTCTGCCGCGTTATCCCCGGGAAGCCCGTTAAGCGCCGCGCATCCCACCAACATCCCGTCGTACTCCACTACCGAAAAGCGGTCTATCTCGTATTCGAGCAGTTCCCGCCCACGGCGCACCAGCGTACCGTCGGCTTCCATCGGTGAAATCAAGGCCACCAGAGGGCCGACATCATCCGCCGTCGCTTCGCGCAACTGGAACAGCGGATCGCGCGACACCACCGTGCCGACTCCCGCAGTCGTAAAGAACTCCAGCAACAGCGCCCCGTCCTTGTCGTGGTCGAGAAGATGGCAGCGCCCCACCCCGTTACGCACCGCGCGGATCGCGCACGGCAAATAAAGCCCCAAATCCTCGGTGAGACCCTTGCCTGCCTCGATATGCCGCTCGGCCTCGTCCGCCGTCACCGAACCGACCAGTTTCCCGTCATCGCCGAGAAGGCCGGGCGCATCGCACAGATAAATCAATTTCTCCGCTTTGACCGCCACCGCCACCGCCTCGGCCACCTCTTCCATGCACATATTGAAGATTTCGCCAGTCGGCGACATCCCGAGCGGCGTAATCAGCACCACGTTTTGCTGATCGAGGTCGGCATTGATCTCTTCGGCAATAATCTTGCGTACTGCCCCCGTGTACTGATAATCGACCCCGTCGACGACCCCCACCGGGCGCGCGGTGATGAAATTACCGCCCGTCACCCGCATATAACCGCCCGCCATCGGCGTATTGGGCAAGCCTTGCGAAAGCAGCGCCTCCACCTCGAAGCGCGTCACCGCCATCGCCATCTTCACGCATTCCATCGCCGCCGGGTCGGTCACGCGCAGCCCGTTGTGGATGCGCGGCTCCAGTCCCCGCCGTATCAGTTCCGCGTCGATCTGCGGGCGCGCCCCATGCACCAGCACCAACCGGATACCGAGCGCCGCGAGCAGGTTGCAATCGTAGGCCAGACTCTGCGCCAGCTTGCCCGTTGCCACCTCGCCGCCGAAACCCACTACGAAAGTCTTGCCGCGAAAAGCGTGGATATAGGGCGCAGCCGCGCGCACCCACGCGACAAACCGAGCCGTAGACTCGAAATAATGCTTGCCACCGTGGACGTCGGAGAATTCAAAACCGGTTTCGTTTTCAGAAACGGAACCGGATGGGGGAATGGATTGGGGGCCGGTACTCACGGCATCACCTGTCACTTTACTGATGAAACGGGTAATTCTAGCGCCATGCAGCACAAGCGGCACAAACAAAAAATCACCGGAAAACCGCTAATCGATACCGGGCAAATGCGCCAGTCCATCACCTACGTGCTTTCGAAAAAGGATGACTAGCTGCTCAGGCGTGGGCGACTTCCATTTGCCACGGCGTGATCTTCGCCAGTTGCGCCGCGAGGGCATCCTTGGCCGTTTCCGTGTCGAAATGCGCTTGCCCGCGCAGCCAATAGCCTTCGGAAAGGCCGAAGAAGCGGCACAGGCGCAGGTCGGTATCGGCGGTGATGGCGCGCCGCCCTGCCACGATTTCACCAATACGCTGTGCTGGCACACCGATTTCCTTGGCGAGCCTGTATTGGCTGATGCCAAGCGGTATCAGGAATTCTTCCCGCAGGATTTCGCCGGGATGGATCGGGTTGAGCTTCTGGTTCATGAGTACTCTCCGTCAGTGGTAGTCCACGATTTCGACGCCTTCGACATCTGTCCCTGCCCATACGAAGCAAACGCGCCACTGATCGTTGATGCGGATGCTCCACTGGCCCTCACGGTTGCCGGGCGGTACGCGCAGGTCATCCAGCCGTCCAGCCATGTGCAACTGCTCCAGCTTGCGCCGCGCCACAGACAGAAGCGCCTTTGCAAACGAAGGCGAATGGACGCGCCCCGCGCGATAAGATCGCCATCACCGCCGTCGTGCAGCCTGCCAAGACAGATGATATGACGCAATTCTTGCCAGATGGCGCACGCAACCGGCTCTTCTGAATTTGTCTCTCTCTTGCGAGAAGCATCAAGCCGAAGCAGCAAAGGACAAGGACTTGAAATTTTTCGAGCCGTCCCAACATATACATACAAAGTTTAGATCGTATCTTGAGGACTGATTGCCCATGCAACCCCATCGACCCGCGCCCCCGGAACCGCCCAAGCCCTCTGAAGCCGCCGTGTCCGGCGAAACTGTGAAAACCGAGCACCCCCACTCCGCTTCGGACATCAAAAAGGTCGACCTTGCCGCCGTGCTTAAAGCGATGGACGCGCACCTCGCTGAAGCTGAAAAACGAATCAGGCCGCCCATCAAACCCTATACTGACCCTGCCACTTGGGGCATAGAAGCACAACCTGCCAAGGCTGCAACACAAACCGAACCCGAGCCGCTCGTCGAAGAACCATGCACCGTTCCTGCTGCTGCCACAGGCATGGAAACGCATCCTGCCAAAGCCGAAACACAAACCGAACCCGAATCGCCCGCCGAAGAACCACGCACCGACCCTGCTGATGCCGATCTTGATGCGGATGCCGAAGACATGGAAACGCATCCTGTCGAGGCCGAAACACAGACTGAGTTGCCCACTGTCGAACCACGCACCGACCCTGCCGCTGACACGGGCACGGAAACGCGCTCTGATAAAACCGAAAAACAAACCGAATTGCCCGCTGAACCCTCCGCCGACCTTGTCGCCATGCTCAAGGAAACGGAAGCGCACCTCCTTGAGGCCGAAAAAAACGCCGCAGAACAGCACGACGCCTGTCTGCGGGCAAGGGCGGAAGCCGAAAACATCCGCCGCCGCGCACAGGAAGACGTCGCCAAGGCGTCGAAATTCGCCGCCGAAAAATTCGCCGGGGCGATGCTGCCCGTCAAGGACAGCTTGGAGGCGGCGCTGGCCACCGAGCGCCAGACGCTGGAAAAGCTGCGCGAAGGCGTGGAACTCACCCTCAAGCAACTCGTCGCCGCGTTCGAGGGCACAAACCTGATCGAAGAAAATCCGCTCGGGCAAAAATTCGATCCCAACAAACACCAGGCCATCGGTACGCTTGAAGCCGAAGCCGAGCCGAACACCGTCATCAACGTCCTGCAAAAAGGCTACCTGCTGCATGGCCGCGTCATCCGTCCCGCGATGGTCATGGTCTCCAGAGCGAAGGGTTAATGGCTGGGACTTGAAATCGCATGACACCGCCCCATATTCGATTCATCCCTGGGTAAGAAACGCGACCCGCAACCGAATCTCCCAAAATAAAGGAACCTGAAATCATGAGCAAAATCATCGGCATCGACCTCGGAACCACCAATAGCTGCGTCTCGATCATGGAAGGCGGCAAGCCCAAGGTCATCG
>WRJU01000054.1 GCA_009778425.1 Pseudomonadota bacterium | reverse complement strand
AGGGCAAGCCCGGCCTTGTCCAAGTGATTGCCGGGTTCGTCCAGCAGCAGAAGATCGGCGCTTGCTTGCAGGATCGACCAGAGCGCCAGGAATTGCTTTTGTCCGCCGGAGAGTTTGTCCAGCCGCCGGTTGAGGCTAGTAGCCAGCCACGGAGGCAGGCCGTCCGGGCTGGCGCCGGTCAGTGCCAGCAATTCCGCGCCGGTAAGGGGCAGCCCTTCTATCAACGGCGGGTGTTGAGATAGAAAACCGACACGGATTGCCGGATCGCGTCGGACATGCCCGGAAAAAATCTGCGCGCCGCTTCCGACCAGTGCCGTCAACAAGGTGCTTTTGCCAGCGCCGTTCGGGCCGGTCAGGGCGAGGATTTCGCCGCGCTTCACAATGAAACTGAGCGGGTGATGCGCCGGACGTCGCCAGCCGGTAGCGAGCTGTTGGGCTTCCAGCAGTTTCATGGCTGCTTCACGGCGCTCTTGAGCCGCGCCAGGGTGTCGTCGAAAAGGCTGAATAAATCTGTGGCCTGCGGCGTTCCGCCCACGGTGAAGGGCAGAGTGACGAGCGGGATGCCGGTATGCTCGCTCACCCATTTTCCGGCCGTTTCGCTTTGGTAGGCTGCGCGCAGAATCATGGCAGCGGGCGCGTTTTGCTGGCTCGCCACGATGTTGCTCAGGTGGGCGCTGCCCGGTTCGATGCCGGGTTTGGGTTCCAGTTCTCCGCGAACGTCCATCCCCAACCAGTGCGCGAGATAGCCGAATGAGCGATGCACTTGCAGGAAAGAGCATCCCTTGAGACTGGCGCCTTCCGCCTCCCATCGGATCATTGCGGCGCGCCAACGCTCGGTGAAATGGTCGAGCTTGTCCCGGTAGACTCTTGCTCCGGCGGGATCAATTCGCGCCAGGCGCTCGGACAGCGCCGCAGCGACGAGCAAGATGTTGCGCGGGTCGAGATGTAAGTGCGGGTCGCCCGCCGCGTGGACGTCGCCCATCGAACGGTCGACGGTCTGCGGCACATCGCGCAATTGCACCACCGAAGCGGCTTCCAGGTAGCCGGGTTGCCCCGGCTGGACGCGGTCGTTGCCTGACTCCCGCAATAACAGGGGTAGCCAGCCAATTTCCAGCTCGGCTCCGGCGGCCACGATCAGATCGGCGTTGCGGGCGCGCGCAATCAACGAGGGGCGCGCTTCGATGCGGTGCGGGTCTTGCATGGCGGTGGTGGCGACCATCACATCGACACGCTCGCCGCCGATTTCCCGCGCAAGCGCCCCCCATTCCGGAACGGTCGCCAATACTTTGACGGCAGCCACCGCAGGCAGGGCGCACAGGAGGAGAAGCAGGGACAGGATACGTTTCATCGTGTTTTCCTCAGACTCAGAATTTGTGCGCGCCGTGGCTGCCCAGGCTCATGATGTATTGGAGCGTTATCTGGTTGTCGGTCAGCCCCGGTATGGAGCGGTCGCGCGACCATTGCAGGCGTATGCGGGAAAACTCGCTCCAACTGTAATCGGCCATCGTCGAAATGCGGTTTGGGCGATAGCGGACGATTGCGATGTCCGCCGGGTTATCTCCGAGGGATTGCCACCCGCTGCTCAAGCGGTCGTAACGCAGACCGGCTCGCCAGTTGGGCGTGAATTGATAAACGCCCGCGAGGTAGTAGCCGGATTGCCTCGTGCGCCACAAGTTGCTGTAAAGGCCATCGTCCACATCCAGGTTTCCGCTTTCCGAGCGGCGGAAGTATTCGGCCTGGAACTTGAAATTGCGCTGCGCAGGATTGCCATCCGGCGCCCACTTGTAGACAAAGTCGGCTATCCACACCCGGCTGCGTCCATTGAACGCGCCCTCTACATCGATGCCGTGCTCCGTCTCGAAATCGCTTTCGCGCGCGCCCGCGCGGGTGTGCAACCACGAGAGTCCCGCCCGCCAACTATTCGATATGCCGACGTCGCCTCCAACATGGGCAAACAGCGCCTGACTGTTGGCTCCGTTCAAGTTGCGGTCGTCGCCGGGGAAATTCTGCCCCCGTCCGATTTCCGCGCCCAGTTCAACGAAGGTATCGAGCGGCGCAACCCATTTCAGTTGCAAGCCGTCCTGCGAATAGCCGTTATCGCCGAACAGCGCCTTGTACATCAAAGGCTGTCCATAAAAGTCCCATTGATGTTCGTGCTGTTCGTTCAGATAACCGATACCCGACCGGAAACGCCCTGCCTTGATGCCGGTTCCATGTCCCAGTGCCGTGGTCTGGAACCAGGCTTCTTCCACTTCCGCCTCGCCGTCGAGCACGGCTACCGTAGTCTGCCCTCGCCAGTATGGGTCGATGTTGGCCGCAAACACGAGTTCGGTGTGATCGAGGGTCAATCCGCGCTGGTCTTCGCCGTGAGCATCTCCCCCTGCGCTCACGAAACCGCCGATATGGCCGTCCTCCACTTTCTTGCGGTTCGTGTACGCCCCTTGAAGAACCAGCGAGATTTCCGGATTGAAGGAAGACGCGCCGCTCTTCGCGCTCGCCGGGTAGGGAACCTGGGGGGCAGGCGGTGATTCGATTTGCGGCGATGAGGCGGCTTGTTCGGTCGGTTCTGCTTTGGCTGCTCCCGCCAGCTTTGCTTCCAGCGCCGCGATGCGGCGCTCGTACATCGACTGCATTTGCACGATCTGCTCGCGCAGCGCGGCCAATTCGGCGGCCAACCGCGCGTGCTCGGAGGCGTCTTCCGCCCAGGCCGGGGCAGCCAGCATGGACACGCAAGCCCAGGCCACAACCCGCTTTCTGATTCGCATGTTTTCGGCTCCTGAAACGATGGATAGTCGCACTGCGCCCGAGTAATGGACGCGCGCCATCAATGAGGATTCGAGGATTCCTCGAAACGGGTCAGGAGAAGTTGGGAGGCCCCTGCTGCCGGGGCTGGATGGATTGCGCGTCAACGCGGATGGTCGATGCGTATCGGGGCTGATGGTCACTCGAAGGAACGACGGCAAACGTGCGTTCCTGGCCGGAAATGGCCGACCCCATGCCGTGCATGGCCACGCAGAATTCGCATGCCGTCTCCCCTTGCGCGTTCGACGACAGATCGTGCCCGAGATGATGGACGAGCCAGAGCGCCTGCATCACGAGGAACAGGAAGGCCAGGGAGAGTCCGATCAGTCTGCGATGCGAGAACATGGTTTGCATGGTTCGGTCGGCGGATTTTAGTCGGCGTACTGGAAACCGCCTCCGGCAAAGTTCTCGAATCGCGTGTATTCGCCCAGGAAAGTCATCCGCACCATGCCGGTCGGGCCGTTGCGGTGCTTGCCGATGATCAGTTCCGCCGTACCCTTGTCCTGGGAATCGGGATTGTAGACCTCATCCCGGTAGATGAACATGATGATGTCCGCGTCCTGTTCGATTGCGCCCGATTCGCGCAAGTCCGACATGACCGGGCGTTTGTTGGGGCGCTG
>WRJU01000053.1 GCA_009778425.1 Pseudomonadota bacterium | reverse complement strand
GGCGTACTCGCCCTGCCCTCGCGCAGCGACGACGAGCGCGCCACGATGCGGGCGCTGCTCAACGAAAACCTGCGCCTCATCGTCCAGGTAGGCGACGCCAAAAACCTGCGGCGCACGCTCAACCTCACGGCGCTGCTGGCCGAACTCGGCGTACCCCTGGTCATGGCGCTCAACATGACCGACGAAGCGCGTGCGCGTGGCATTCATATCGACACGGCGGCGCTGGCCGAAGAACTGGAGACGCCGGCCGTCTCCACCGTGGCGACCGGCGGCGAAGGCATCGCGGCGCTGACCGATGCCCTCGCTCACGCCAAAGTCCCCGCCCCGCTCCTGCGCTACGACTTTGAGACCGAGCAGGCCATCGAAACGGTTGCCGCGTTGCTGGCAGAAAACGCGCCCCACCCTCATCTGGCCGCGCGCGGGCTGGCCATTTTGCTGCTTGGCCGGGATGACGAAGTCGAACGCTGGCTCACCAATCAGCCGACAGGCGATGAACTCCTCGCCCGCATCCATGAGTGCGCCCCGCTTACCGGGCGCGATTCTCTGCCCGCGCGGCTGGCGCGCGAACGCGGACACGCCGCCGACGCGCTGGCGCGCACCGTCACCCGGCAGAATGTCGCCTCCGACCGCAGCCTCTCGCTGCTGCTCGGGCAAATCGCGGTACATCCGCTGTGGGGCTGGCCGCTGCTGCTGGCCGTGCTCTATGCCGTCACTCTCTTCGTCGGCGATTTTGGCGCAAACGTCCTCGTCGGACTCATGGAAGAAAAGCTCTTTGGCAGCCTCCTCAACCCCGCCGTCACAAATTTCGTCACAACCCGCCTCGGAGAAAACTGGTTGGCCGACATGCTCGTAGGCCAATACGGGCTTTGGACGATGGGCATGACCTACGCGCTGGCGCTCATCCTGCCCATCGTCACCACCTTCTTCCTCGCCTTCGGCGCGCTTGAAGACTCCGGCTACTTCACCCGCCTTTCCGTTATCACCAACCGCGCCTTTGCCGCCTTCGGCCTGAATGGCCGCGCCGTGCTGCCGATGGTGCTCGGGCTTGGCTGCGTGACGATGGCGACCCTCGCCACCCGCATCCTCCACACCCCGCGCGAACGGCTCATCACCACCTTCCTGCTCGCGTTCGCCATTCCCTGCTCCGCGCAACTCGGCGTCGCCCTCGGCGTATTGGGCGGCATCTCCTTCGGCGCGGTAGCTCTCTGGGGATTGAGCATCGTACTCATCCTGCTCTTCTCCGGCTGGCTCGCCGGACGGCTGGTCAAAGGGCATCGCATCCCCCTCGTCACCGAACTACCGCCCATGCGTATGCCCGTACTGGGCAACGTACTCAAAAAGACCGGCGGGCGGCTCAAATGGTATCTCGTCGAGGTCATCCCGCTCTTCCTGCTCGGCACCTTCATCATGTTCGCACTCGACCGTCTCGGCGTACTGCCCTGGATCATCGAAGCCGGAAAGCCCCTCGTCACGGGCTGGCTCGGGCTGCCGCCCGAAGCCAGCGCCGCCTTCGTCATGGGTTTTTTGCGGCGGGACTTCGGCGCAACCGGCCTTTTCGTGCTGGGCAGCCAATTAAGCGCGCTTCAAACCGTCGTCGGCATGCTCACGCTCACCCTCTTCGTCCCCTGCATCGCCAGCGTGATGATGATCGTCAAGGAACAGGGGCTACGCGCGGCCACCCTGATGCTGGCCATCATCATGCCCACGGCCTTCTTCATCGGCGGCCTGTTCAACCATTTCCTGCGTCTTTTCCTGTGAACAAGCCATGATCGCGCACACCGAACGCATCCGCCTCACCGGCACCCCCACCGGCCACCGTGTGCGGCTGGCCGAATTCGGCGAAGAAATCGACCCCCTGCAACGCGAACAACTGCTTGCCTACGGCCTCAACGCACAGCAGCCGCTCACCGTCCTCCAGCAACGCCCGATGACGGTCATCCTCTGCGAGCAAATGGAACTGGCGCTGGAGCACAGCGTAGCGCATCACATCTGGGTGGAAGAAGAGGCTCAGACGCCATCGTGAACGCCGCCTTCGGCATCCAGCGCGCAGGCAGGCCGCCACTTCTTCTGATGTTTTTCTGCATATAAACCTTGATATTTTATGCAGAAATATGGTACAAACCTCTTTGTTTTCTGCATAAAATGAGTTCTACTATATGCAGAAACGCGCCAAAGGAGATTTCTGTGAGGAGCTTCGATTACTCTTTTTTGGAAAACGGCATGCTGCCCGCCGGGCTCGTCAACATCGTGAGCGCCATAGCCGGATTGCGCGAACGGGAAAACGAGCGCAAAGGCAGTTACTCGGAAGTGTTTGTACGCCTTGAAAGCATAGCGAAAGTTCAGTCGGTCAAAGGCTCGAACGAAATAGAGGGCATTGTCACCAGCGAACAGCGCATTAACGAAATCGTCAATCAGAACAGCGCGCCGCTCAATCACAATGAAGCCGAGATTGCCGGATACCGTGACGCGCTGGCGCTGATTCACGAAAACTTCGATTCATTGGACATCCGCGAGCGTGACATTTTGCGCCTGCACGAAATCATGCTCTCCTACTCCCCCGTAAACGGCGGCCAATACAAGCGGAACGACAACCTCATCATGGAGACAGACGACAACAGCGCAAGGCGCGTAAGGTTTTCTCCCACACCCGCCGATGAGACAGCGGAAACGATGGAACAGCTCATCCTCGCCTATATGGACGCGCGGAGCAACTACAACATCAATCCGCTTTTGCTGATTCCGTGCTTAATTTTGGACTTTCTCTGCATCCACCCCTTTGCGGATGGCAACGGCAGAATGTCGCGGCTGCTTTCCCTGCTCCTGCTATATAAAAACGGGTTTGACGCGGGAAAATTCATCTCTCTTGAAGAACAAATCAACAAAACAAAAACCGGATATTACGAGGCACTGAAAGCAAGCTCGGAAAATTGGCATGATGGTAAAAACAGCTATTTTCCATTCATTGAAAATTTCATTACAACGCTGCTCTATTGTTATAAGGAGCTTGACAAGCGGTTCGCCGTCGTCAACGCAAAGAGGGTCACGAAGCGCGAACGTGTGGAGGCAACTGTTTTGAACAGCCTGTTGCCTGTCTCCAAGCAGGAGATTTGCTATGTTCTCCCGGATGTCAGTCCCACAACCGTAGAAGCGGCGCTTGCCGTGATGGTAAAAAACGGCCTGGTTGAAAAAGTCGGTTCTTCCAAAAAGACGAAGTACATCAAGAAGCAGCCCGTTGCCACACGCCCGTAATAGCGTAAGAATCCACCACCGGCATAACACCCCATCCCACAATGAACCTCCTTCGCCTCCTCGTCATCTGCGCCCCAGCCTGTTTCCTGGCCGGATGCCACAATGATGACGCGCCCATCTACCAGGGCTACGTAGAAGGCGAATTCGTTTACTTGTCCGCGCCCCAGGCGGG
>WRJU01000052.1 GCA_009778425.1 Pseudomonadota bacterium | reverse complement strand
GTACGCGCTGGCGACACGCCAAAAATGGAACTGCTGTTGGCGCAAACCGAGCACGAGCGCCTGATTGCCGTGCAGCAACAGGCAACGCAGCGGGCGGAACTGGCGCGCATCGCGCTCGAACAGAAATATCCCGGCCTGCCGCTGCCCTCCCCGTCTCCCGCGACGGCTTCCGCGCCGCCGCCCCTGCCGGACATTCCCGGCAATCTGGAACAAACCGACTGGGTTGCGCGCATCGTTGCCGAGAACCACGAGCTCGAACAGGCGCAAGCGCAAACACGGCAAAAGCAGCTTCTGGCCGAGCGCAGCGCGCTCGAACGCACCCCCGACCCGACCGTCGCGCTACGCTACACCAGCGAACGGGGCGGAGAAGACCGCATCGTCGGCGTGGCCGTCAGTATTCCGCTGCCGGGTGAAGCGCGCCGCGCCAGCCACGCGGGGGCGCTGGCGCAACTCGACCAGGCGCGTCAGGAAGAAGCGCGGGTTCGCAATAAAGCCGAACGTGAAGCGCGGCAACTGCTGACTCAGGCATTGGCCGCGAAAAAAATCGCCGCCACCCAGGCGCGTATCCGCGATCAAGCGCAGAGCAACGCCGCGCTGGTGACAAAAGCCTACACTTTGGGCGAATCGGCCTTCGCCGATACCCTGCTCGCAGGCCGCCAAGCGCTCGAAGCAACGCAGGCCAGTGAGGCCGCGCATCTCGACGCCCTCGAAACCCATGCCCGCCTTCTGCTCGACACGCACAGGATATGGAGCCTGGAACAGGAAAAGGCAAACGATTAGGCGCGAGGCGCCCGCTCAGATACTTTCTTCTTCATCCCCTGCCTGTTCCCGTTCGCCGTCCTTGAAATGGTGTGGGAACAGGCGGGTCATTTCGTTTTCGATCCATTCCTTTGCGCGGCGGTTGATTTCTTCAGCCTTGACCCCCTTGACTTCGATTGCGGGGCCGATGCTGACGACGACTTCGCCCGGATATTTCAGGAACGCCTGCCGCCCCCAGAATTCGCCCGCGTTGTGCGCCACGGGGACGACCGCCACCCCGGCGCGCTTGGCGAGGAATGCGCCGCCGGGGCGGTAACGCCCACGCACACCCGGCGCGACCCGTGTGCCTTCCGGGAATACCGCTACCCATAGCCCTTCTTTCAGGCGCTCGCGCCCCTGTTCGACGACTTGCGAAAGCGCGTCCTTGCCCGCCTTGCGGTCGATGGCGATGGAACGGATGCTGGCCAGCCCCCAGCCCAGGAAAGGAATCCAGAGCAGTTCGCGTTTGAGGATGAAGGCAAGCGGCGGAAAAATGTATTGCAGCCCGAAAGTTTCCCAGGCCGATTGGTGCTTGGAAACGATGACCGCCGGCCCGGCGGGGATGTTTTCCTGCCCGATCACGCGAAGCCGGATGCCGAGGATTTGGCGGGACATCCACATCATCACGGGAACCCACCCCGTCACCCAACGATGACGGGTCAGCGGTTTTGCGCCGATACAAAACCCTATTATGCCCAGCGAACCGAAGTAGATTGTCGCCAAGGACGAAACCACCAGAAAAATGGCGGAGCGGATGAAAATCATGGGGACTCCCCGTTCTCAGGCAGTCAGTTTGGCAGCCACGGCGGCGAGATCGTCGAAAATCACGGTCTGCGGCGGTAGCTGAGGGTCTTCGCTCGTTTTTTTGCCCTTGCCGGTCAACACCAGGCAGGGCAAGCCCCCCACCGCTATGCCTGCTTGCAGGTCGCGCAGGCTGTCGCCGACCACCGGCACGCCGGTCAGGTCGACATTGAAACGTTGGCTGATCTCGATCAGCATCCCCGGTTTGGGCTTGCGGCAATTACAGGGAGAGTCCGCCGGATGCGGGCAGAAAAAGATGGCGTCGAGCCGTCCCCCTACTTGGGCGAGGCTCTTGATCATCTTGTCGTGAATGGCGTTCAACGTGTCCATGTCGAAGAGGCCGCGCCCGATTCCGGACTGGTTGGAGGAGACGACCACCCGCCAGCCCCAACGGTTGAGAAGCGCGATAGCCTCCAGCGAGCCGGGAATGGGACGCCATTCGTCGGGCGACTTGATGAACTGCTCGGAGTCGTAGTTGATGACTCCGTCGCGGTCGAGAATGATGAAGTTCATGGCGGAAACCCTCCCCGGATGTTCAGGCCGATAGCCGCGAGAGATCGGCAACCTTGTTCATCGCGCCATACAGCCGGTCGAGCAGAACCAGGCGGTTGGCGCGCAGAGCCGGATTATCTGTATTCACCAAGACGTTTTCAAAAAACTCATCCACAATGTCGCGCAAGGCTGCGAGTGTTTGAAGCGAGGCGCTGTAATCGCCCTGCGTGAATTCCGCGTCGGCCTGCGGCACAAGCCGCTCCAATGCCTCGGATAGCGCAATTTCGGCAGGTTCCGTCAACAAGGCGTGATCGAGCTTGGCATCCTTGCCCTCTGTGGCTTTTTTCAGGATGTTGCTGACACGCTTGTTGGCAGCGGCAAGCACATCGGCTTGAGGCAACGCCAGGAATTCGCGCACGGCAGCCAGGCGCTTGGGAATGTCGGAGAGCAACTGCGGGCGCAGACAGAGCACCGCGTCGACTTCACGCGCGGAATAGCCCTGCTCACGCAGGTTGACGGCCAAGCGGTCAAAAATGAAATCCTTGAGCTTTGCGAAGCCTTCATCTTCTGTGCAAAGCCCCGCGAAACACGTCGCCGCGAGGTCGAGCAAATCGGAAAGCGGCACATCCAGGCCGCCTTCCGTCAGTATCCGAATAACGCCGAGCGCGTGGCGGCGCAGCGCGAAGGGGTCTTTGTCGCCCGTTGGCAGCTGCCCGATGCCGAACATGCCCGTAAGCGTTTCCAGCTTGTCCGCCAGCGCAACGACCATGCCGACCTTGCCACGCGGCAGCATATCGCCCGCGAAACGCGGTTTGTAGTGGTCTTCGATGGCATCGGCAACGTCTTCGGGCAAGCCGTCGCTCAAGGCGTAATAGCGGCCCATGATGCCTTGCAGTTCGGGGAATTCGCCCACCATGTCCGTGAGCAGATCGGCCTTGGCAAGCCTTGAAGCCTGTTGTATGGCTTTTTGCGCGGCTTTCGGCAAGAAGCTTTTCGGCAACTTATTGACGATGCCGCTGGCGATGTCGGCCACCCGTTCGCACCGCGCCAACTGGCTGCCGAGCTTGTTGTGATAGACAACCTTCTCCAGTGCCGGAAGACGCGCCTCCAGCGTCTTTTTGCGATCCTGGTCGAAAAAAAATTTGGCGTCGGCCAGCCGGGGGCGCACCACGCGCTCGTTGCCGCTGATGATGGCCGAAGGGTCGGGGGGCGTGAGGTTGCTGACGATCAGGAAATGATGGGTCAACTTTCCGGCTTCATCCAGCAGCGGAAAGTATTTCTGGTTTGCCTTCATCGTGAGGATCAGGCATTCCTGCGGCACTTCCAG